>CBJNAR010000409.1:0-4659 GCA_966434075.1 uncultured bacterium | reverse complement strand
TATCGAACGGCCCGCCAGCCTGGGCGTCGAGGTGTACTATGCCGTCGGCACCGAACAGGGCGAGCGGCTGTGCGCCCGCTGTGGCCGGCCCTTCGGCCTGGCCCTCCAGGTGGAGGATGTGAAGAAGGCGCTCCAGGGGGCAGGCTATAATTTCTGGCTGCCGCAAGAGCAGCACCACTGGCAAGACTACTGCGCGCGCTGCAAACGCGTGATCCGGGCCGAGGCCTACACGGGGCTGTCCCGGCGCGGCTGGGTCAACCCCGGCCATCTCCAGCAACCGCAATACAGTCTCCCGACTTCCCCCGTGCCGGAAGTCACGGGCAATACCGGGCAGGACGTGCCGGCCATCCCCAGCGCGTGACGCGCCGAAAAGTGAGGACTCAACATGGCGATTAATCGTGAAGTAACCGGCGTGGCGAACCCGGAAGAGGCCATCCAACCGATTTACTCCTCGACTAGCGGCTGGTCGACCACCGAGGACGCGATCAAGCTGATCCCGACGCACTGCCCGTTCTGCGGGATGCAGTGCGGCATGAATCTGAAGGTGGACGCGGAGGGTAAGGTGTTCGGCGTGGAGCCGCGCAACTTCGCGGTGAACAAGCAGCGGCTCTGCCCCAAGGGCGTCGTGGCCTACCAGCAGATCAACCACCCACAGCGGCTCACCTACCCGATGATGCGCCGCGGCGGCAAAGATAGCCCGCTGGAGCGCTGCACGTGGGACGAGGCGCTCGACTTTATCGTGCGGCGCTACCGCGAGATCCAGGCCCAGCACGGCCAGAACGCCGTGGCGATCTATTCCGGCAGTTCGATGACCACCGAGAAGTCGTACCTGATGGGCAAGTTCGCCCGCGTGGCCGTCGGCACCGGCAACATCGACTACAATGGGCGCCTGTGCATGGTCAGCGCGGCCTACGCCAACAACATGGCCTTCGGCGTGGACCGCGCCGCCAATCCCTGGAGCGACATGGCCCTGGCCGACGTGATTTTCTCCGCCGGCAGCAACACCGCCGAATGCCACCCCCTGAGTATGCCCTATATGTGGGAGGCCCGCGACCGGGGCGCCAAAATCATCGTCGTCGACCCGCGGGTCACGCCCAGCGCGCGCACCGCCGATGTCCATTTGCAGATCCGCCCCGGCACCGATACGGCGCTCGGCAATGCCATCCTGCAGCAGATGATCCAGCATGACTGGCTCGACCACGACTTCATCAACACGCGCACCGTGGGCTTTGAGGAGACGGCGGCCCTGGTCGCCGCCTATACGCCGCAAAAGGTCGCTACGCTCTGCGGCATTCCGGCGGCGCGCATCGAGGAAGCGGCGGAACTCTGGGGCACCGCGAAAACCAGCTTCCTGACCCATGCCCGCGGCATCGAGCACTCGACCAACGGCACCAACAACGTGCTGTCCTACATCAACATTGTGCTGGCGAGCGGGCGCATCGGGCGGCCCGGCTGCGGCTACGGCACGCTGACCGGTCAGGGCAACGGCCAGGGCGGGCGCGAGCACGGGCAGAAAGCCGACCAACTGCCCGGCCAACGCAAGTACGACGACCCCGAGGCGCGCGCCTATATCGCGCCGATCTGGGGCATCAAGGAGTCCGAGTTCCCGCCGAAGGGACTGGCGATCACCGACATGATCGAGCCGATGATCCGCGGCGAGATCCGCGCCATGATCAACATCTGCTCCAACCCGATGGTCTCGCTGCCCGACCAGGCGGCGATCCGCAAGGCCCTGGAGACGCTGGAACTCTATGTCGTGATCGACTTCTTTATGTCCGAGAGCGGGCAACTGGCGGATATCGTGCTGCCGGGCAGCGTGTGGGCCGAGGACGAGGGCACGACGACCAACGTCGAGGGCCGGGTCATCCGCATCAACAAGGCGGCCAACCCGCCCGGCGAGGCACGCGTGGACTGGGACATCATCTGCGACCTGGCGCGGCGCTTTGGCCACGGCGCCCAGTTCAACTATCACTCGGCGGGCGAGATCTGGGACGAGTTGCGCCTGGCCTCCAAGGGCGGCAAGGCCGACTATTACGGCATCACCTACGAGAAGATCGTCGAGCAAGACGGCGTGTTCTGGCCCTGCCCGACCCTGGAGAGCAAAGGCACACCGCGCCTGTTCGAGGACAAGTTCTATCACCCCGACGGCAAGGCGCGCTTCCATGCGCTGCCCTACAAGCCGCCGGCCGAGTTGCCCGACGCCGAGTACCCGTTCTTCTACACGACCGGGCGGGTGATCTTCCATTATCTCAGCGGCAACCAGACGCGCCGCATCGGGGCCCTGGTGGAGAACGCGCCGGAGCCGTATGTGGAGATCCACCCGCTGGCCGCCGAGAAGTTCGGCGTGGACAGCGGCGACCTGCTGCGGGTGCGCAGCCGGCGCGGCGAGATGATCCTCCCCGCTAAGGTTACGCGGACGATCCGGCCCGACACGGTGTTCATCCCGTATCACTGGGGCGGCGGCCAGGCCGCGAACAACCTCACCATTCGGGCCTACGACCCGATCAGCCGCATCCCGGAGTTCAAGGTCTGCGCCGTGTGGGTCGAAAAGGCGCCGGAAGGGGCCACCGTGACCCGCGACGCGATGCGCGAGCTGCCGCTGTCGCCGCCGCGGGCCTTGCCGGGCGAGCAGTTCGCTTAACCGTGGTGACGAGTGGTGGCGGCGCGAGGCCGGGCCGCCGCGCCGCCACCAGCCATCCCTCGCACAAAGGAGCACACATTGGCTAGAAAATTCTTCATGGATCCGCAGCGTTGCATCGGCTGTCGCTCGTGCATGGCGGCCTGCCAGGAGTGCGACACGCACCGCGGAGTCTCGATGATCTTCATTGACCCGCTGGATACGGACTGGTCGACGCAAACCAGCCCGACTGTCTGTATGCATTGCGTCAACCCGCCCTGCGCCAACGTCTGTCCGGCGGATGCCATCAAGGTGGACGAGCGCGGCGTGGTGATGAGCGCCCTGCCCGACCGCTGCATCTATTGCCGCAACTGCCTTTACGCCTGCCCGTTCGGCATCCCCAAGTACCAGGCCAAGCAGGCGCTGATGATGAAGTGCGACCAGTGCTATGACCGCAGCAGCCAGGGCCTGAAGCCGTGGTGCGCCACGGTGTGCCCGACCAAGGCGCTCGACTACGGCGAATACGACGAGATCGTGGCCCAGCACCCCGGCCAGGCCATCAACCAGTGGCAGTTCGGCGACCAGGTGCTGGAAACCAACGTCTACGTGTTCGGGCCGCCGCAGACCAAGAAGTACGAGATCTTGCACCTGTTCGACTATCCGGCCCAGGCCGGCTACGCCCCGAACGTGGGCCTGGCCGGCGGCCAGCAGGAGATCCCCGGCGAGAGCGCCACTGATGTGTGGGCCGGGTGGGAACAGCGCGACTGGGAAGGCTGGAGCGCGCTGGAAGGGTTCAAGGAGGAGAAGTAAGGTGGCCGATACCCGCGTCACGCATCCGCCGCCCGGCAGCGACCCGCTGTGGCAGCAAGACTTTCCGATCAGCCGCTATGAGGAGTTGAACAACAGCCGGCGGCAGTTCCTCAAGTTCCTGGGGCTGACCTCGATTGCCTTCTTCACCGGCACGCTGGCAACGGCGCTGAAGGCGCTGTTCGAGAGCCGGCGCACGACCACGCTGGCGCCGCTGCGCATCGCCGCCGTGGCCGACGTGCCCGAGGGTAGCTCGCTCAACTTCCATTATCCCGATCAAAGCTACCCCGCCGTGTTGATCCACCTGCCGGGCAACCAGTACGTGGCCTACGAGTCGCGCTGCACGCACCTGCTCTGCCCGGTGCTCTATCAGCACGATAAGGAGCGCATCTACTGCCCGTGCCACGAGGGCGTGTTCGACCCGGACAGCGGCAAGAACCTGGCCGGGCCGCCCCCGCGCCCGCTCAACGGGATCAAGGTGGAGGTGCGCGACGACGCCGTCTGGGCGGTGGGGAGGGCCGAGTGATGCTGGGCCGGGTACCGCGCTTGCCGCACGGCGTGATCCGCTGGATCATTATCGCCTTGATGCTGCTCAACGGCGTGCAGTTGGTGCTGCTCCAGTTAGCTATCAACAGCAGCGCCCAGGGCCAGCTTGATACGACCTGGACCTATGTGGCGATCTCGGCGGCGGGTGTGATCTGCTCGCTGGGCGTGATCGCCTATGCCTTTGCCCGCGGTCGCGGCACGGGCCAGTAACGGAGGCCGCCGACGTTATGACGTTTACACCCCCCCTGGATGCCCAGCAGCTGTCCAACGTTGAGTGGGAAGTGCTCTATTTGCTGCACGACGCGCTGGGCCAGTTGCGCAAGATGACGTTGAGCTTCAGCGAACTACGTTACCTGGCGGTGGAGCACACCGAGGAAGACATCCGCGAGGCGGTCAACGCGCTGTTGCACCCGGAGCAGCACGGCCACGCGGGCCGTCCTCCGCTGATCGTGCAGATACCTAACCTGACCAACTTGCCGATTTATCGCATTACCCCGCAGGGCCGCGACTTCGTCAAGCGGCAGCAGGGCCTGGCGCCGCGCTCGACCGTCAAGTAGCGCGCGCTGGGGCGGGGGCATGGCGCGGCGAGCGCCATCCCGATAACGACCGCCCCCGCCGGCATCCTATCATCGTAGAATCGAGGCTATACCTTACGCATGGCACGTACTGAACAGCCGGCACCGCCCAAA
>CBJNAR010000408.1:0-4661 GCA_966434075.1 uncultured bacterium | reverse complement strand
TGGCCGGACGCGCCGACCCGCCGCTGCCGCTGGGCCGCCTGCGGGCGCGCGGCGCGCTCACCGAACTGCGCGCCGCCGACCTGGGCTTCACGTCCGCCGAGGCCGCGGCCTTCCTCACCGCCACGATGGGCCTGCGGCTGGCGCCGGACGACATCGCCGCCCTGGAGGCGCGCACCGAGGGCTGGGTCGCGGGCCTGCAACTCGCCGCCCTCGCCATGCGCGACCGGGCCGATCTACGCGGCTTCATCGCCGGCTTCACCGGCAGCAACCGCTTCGTGGTCGACTACCTGGCTGAGGAGGTCTTCGAGCGCCAGCCGCCGGACGTGCAAAACTTCTTGCTCGACACATCGGTTCTTGATCGCCTGTCCGCCCCGCTCTGCGCCACGGTCCTGGCCGGGGACGGCGCCGCGGCGGGGGACGCCCCGGCGGCGCAGGCCATCCTGGAACGCCTGGAGCGCGCCAACCTGTTCCTCATCGCGCTGGACGACGACCGCCGGTGGTACCGCTACCATCATTTGTTCGCGGACGTGTTGCGTGCCCGCCTGCGGCAGACCCGGCCCGGCACCCTGCCCGCGCTCTACCGGCGAGCGGCGGCCTGGTGCGCCGCCCACGCGCCGGACGGCGGGCCGGAACTGCTGACCGAAGCCATCGGCTACGCCGTGGCCGCGGGCGATCTCACCTATGCGGCGGATCTGGTCGAGGCCCATGCCCTGCCCGCGCTCTGGACCTCCGGCGATGCCGCCACCGTGCGCCGCTGGCTGGGCATGTTACCGGAATCGCTGATCGCCGGGCGCGTCGCGCTTTGCCTGATCAGCATCCAGATCGACTTCATCGCGGGCGACATGGCCGCGCTGGAGCAGCGCGTGGGGCAGGCCCGGCGCGCCCTGGCCGCGCTGCCCGATCCCCCGGCGGAACTGGCAACGGGCGTCACCGGCACCGAAGGCTGGGTCGCCATCCTGCACGGCGACTATGCACGCGGTCTGGCGCAGGTGCAGCAGGCCCTGACTGCCACGCCCGGCCCCGCGCTGAATCGCAGCCTGACGCTCCATGCGCTGGGCGAGTTCTACCTGCGCAGCGGCAACCACACCGGCGCCGCGTCGCTCTTTGCCGAGGTGGTGGAGCAGAGCCGGGCGGGCGGCTTCATGATGCTGGCGATCAGCGGCTTGAGCGGGCTGATCCGCTGCCGCATCTTCGACGGGCGGCTGGAGGAAGCGGCGGCCCATTGCCGCGACGGGCTGGCGCTGGCCGCCGGGCAGGGGGCGCCGGGCGGCGTGACCGTCGCCAATCTCCACTGGATGCTGAGCATGATCGCGTACGAGTGGAACGACCGGGCGCTCGCCGAACCCCATGCTCGCACGGCGGGCGAGATCAGCCGCCTGGGCCACTACCAGTGGCTGCGCATGGCCGCCGGGCTGACCCTGGGTCAGGTGCTCCTGGCGCGCGGGGACCGGGCCGGGGCCGCCGCCGCGCTGGACGAAAGTGCCCGCATCGCCGCCGAGACCCACCACCCGCGCACCGCCGCCCAGATCGCCGCCATCCGCCTGCTGCACGATCTGCCATCCGGCCCAGATGCCGCCGCACCCGTCCTAACCGCCTTCCCGGACGCGCTCGAACTGGATTTGGCCGGCGGCAGCGACCCGGTGTTCGCCGTCGAACCGCAGTATTACGCCCCCCTGCGCGTGCTGCTACAGGCCCCCGCCCGGCAGGCTGCCGCGCGGGATTTGCTGCCCCGCCTGCTGGCCTTCGAGGAAGCCGCGGGCCGCCGCTCGCGGGTGATCGCGCTGCTGGCGTTGCAGGCCGCCGATCTCGCGGCGCAAGGTGCCACCGCCCCCGCCCGCGCCGCGCTGGAGCGCGCCCTCACCCTGGCCGCGCCGGGCGGCTATGTGCGCGCGTTTCTCGACGCCGGCGCTGCCCTCGCCGGGCTGCTGCGGCAGGTGGCCGCTGACCCCACCCAGGCGGACTACGCCCGCCGCCTGCCGGCCCACTTCGCCGCGCCGGCGCCCGATGTCCGTTCCGCAACAGCGCCCCACCCCGCGGCGGCCCTGGTCGAGCCGTTGACGGAGCGCGAACTAGAGGTGTTGCGCCTGGTGGCCGCCGGGGCCTCGAACCGCGACATCGCCGCGCATCTGACCCTCAGTGTGGGCACGGTCAAGAAGCACACCAACAACATCTTCGGCAAGCTCGGCGTACAGAGCCGCACCCAGGCCATCGTCAAAGCCCGCGCCCTGGGCCTGCTCACCTAGCGCGCCGCCGGATAAACCCGCCCCTTTTCCAGAAATAAACCCCCAACTACTACTTAAGTTGCCTGCGCGCTGCAGGGTACCTCTGGTACAGTAAGCATATCGCTACCGCTGATCGCCGTTCGCCGGACGCGACGGCAACTAACCCGGCAACAATCACCGATAAGGAGTGCAACCATGAGCACCACGGCTATGAAGGATATTGCTTTGACGGCCCAGGCGCAGACCCGAACACTGACCATCCAGGGCGCGCGGATTTTCGTGCAAGAGCGCGGCAGCGGCGTGCCCACCCTGCTCCTGCACGGCGTCCCCGACAACGGCGACATGTGGCACGCCCTGGTCGCGGGGCTGGAGAGCAGCTACCATTGCTATATCCCCGACCTGCCCGGCCTGGGCCGGTCCACGGCGCCCGCCGATTTCGACCTCTCGCTGGAGAACCGGGCGCGCTTCCTCGACGAACTGATCACGGCGCTCGGCATCACCGAGCCGCTGAACCTCATCGTCCACGACTTCGGCGGGCACTACGGCCTGGCCTGGGCCGTGCGCCACCCGGAGAAGGTGCGCCGCATCGCCATCTTCAGCACATCGTTCTTCACCGACTATCGCTGGCACCGCAACGCCCAACTGCTGCGCATGCCCATCATCGGCGAGCTGAGCATGGCCCTGATGAACGAGTCGCTGTACGTGCGCACGCTGCTCCCGCTGGCCCCCGGCCTGACCGAGGCCCAGGTGCGGACCCTGTACCGCAACGGCATGACCCAGGCCGCCATGAAGCGCATGATCCTGCGGCTCTACCGTAGCGTCGACCCGGCGGTCCACTTCCGCGGCTGGGAGGACGAGTTGCGCGCCCTGACCGCCCGCGTGCCCACGTATGTGCTGTGGGGCGATAAGGACCCGTTCGCCGATCCGAGTTGCGCCGAGCGCTTCGGCGCGGGCCGCGTGCAGCACTTCGCCGAGTATGACCACTGGCTGCCGCTGGAAGCCGCCGATCAAGTCGCCGCCCTGCTCCGCCCCTTCCTGGCCTGACCGGGGTACCTAGATCCCACCGTCATTCTGAGCGCAGCGAAGAATCTCGCGGCGTTCGGGGCCGAGACGAGACTCTTCGCTGCGCTCAGAGTGACAAGCGAGATGTGAAGAACGAGTGAGCCAAGCTGCGCAAAGGAGGTCCGCCATGCCGGTTGCCGCAAACACCACCGCCCTGCCCGAAGTCCATCTGACCGTCGAGCAACTGATCGACGACGGGGATCTCGTCTACGTGCGCCTGCGCGGGGAAGCGACGCCGCCCGGCGCGGACACGCCCCTTACCTGGACGGAAAACGAGTTGCTATGGTTCGAGAATGGTCGCATCGTCGCAAGCTGGCAAGAGGGCAACCTGGCCGCGACCCTGGCCGCCCACGGCTGGGCGGGGTAGCCGGCGGCGCCTGCCGCTACGGATAGGAAACGAGACAACACGATGTACTACCACATCCGCGTACAGGGCCACCTCGACGCCACCTGGGCAGCCTGGTTCGAGCCGCTCACGATCACCAACGCCGCCAACGGCGAAGCCGTCCTCGCGGGCGAGGTGGCCGACCAGTCCGCCCTGCACGGCCTCCTGATCAAGATCCGCGACCTGGGCCTCCCGCTGATCGCCGTGCACCCGGCAACGGCCCCGCCGAGTGGGGCGATGTCCGGCCCAGGCCACACGCCCGCCCGCAAGCCGGCGTAACGCGCAGCCGGACCGGCAAGGACCTGTCCCCGGCGCTGACGGCTCCGTAAGCAGGCCACCATCGCTTTGCGAGGAGCACCGACCCACCATGCATTGACAGACGACAGGCCCGGCAATTGCGCCGGGCCTATCGTTTCAAACTCCGGAGGGGGGCAGCATGCGGTTGGGGGTTAGTGATGATGCAGGGAGAGGAGCGCCACCCGCCGGGCCGGATCCGCCGGAGGTTCGGATCGGGGCGCAGGGGAGGCCGGTGAGGCGGGCGCATTTCTCTCTGCGGTATCGGCAGCGAACCGTTTGACTGCTCCGTGCAAGTGCCGCAGCCTGAATGTCCACATGACCATGGCCTGTGCTCGCATCAAACACCTCCTGATCGCGACCCCTGGCGCGGCGACCTGGGCCGGCCGGTTACTACCTCGTTGCCTGATGAATTCACTATAAGCCAGGCGCGGCCGGCGCACATCGGGCGAATTACGGTTTCCCGCGCCATACGTAAGCCTACGTAGGGCGGCTCCTGGGCACGGACCTGTACTGAGACCACATGCACACAGTAACCGGGGCCGGATCCTGCGGGACCCGGCCCCGGCCTGTGCTCGCGCGGGGGCGCGGCGCTTATTGGCCTGTGATGGCCAGGTAGACGATCTTGCTGATCTGGCCGCGGGTGGCGTTGTTGCCCCAGCGGAACGTGTTGTCGGCGTAGCCGCTGATGATGCCGT
>CBJNAR010000407.1:0-4670 GCA_966434075.1 uncultured bacterium | reverse complement strand
GTCGCGAACAGGCGCAGGGTTGCCCGCTATAGCCTGGTACAGGTCAAGTTGCTTGCGGGCGATTGCATCCCAGCCATATTCGCGCTCCACCAGCATACGGGCTTTCCTGCCCAACTCCCGGCGTTGGGGTTCATCCCGGAGTAACTGATCGATGGCTGCTGCCATTTGTGGCGCCGAGGGCGTCACCAAAACAGCGCTCGCCACGTCCAGGCCATTGATCCCTGCCGGGGTGGTCACCACCGCCTTACCCATGGCCATCGCCTGCAACACTTTCATGCGCATACCGCCGCCCAGCCGGACGGGCGCGACCACTACCTGCGCGCGACCTAGATACGGCTCGACGGCCGGCACATAGCCGGTGACCAGCACATCGTCTCGGGCAAGCGCACGCACACCCGGCGGCGCATCGCCGCCCACGAGAGTTAGCCTGACCCCAGGACACCGCGCCCGCAGCAGAGGCATGATTTCGGTTACGAGCCACCGGGCGGCGTCCACGTTTGGGGGATGGGAGTAGCCACCCACAAACACAAGTTCGCGCGGTCCCTCTGCGCATGGGCCGGGCGGCTCTGGGATTTGGATACCGAAGGGATTGACCCAGATCCGGTTCCCCAGATCCGGCCCCATCCGCGTCATCGCGGCTGCGTCGCGTGCGGTGAATACCTGTATGCCGTGAAAACGGCGCCAAACCAGCGGCTGGTAGCGCGCCCACCGGTGCCATTCGGCCCGGCGCCAGAGATACGCCAGGAGACTGCGCCCCGGGCGCCACCGTCCGTCCGGCGGCGGCGTAGCCCGAACCTCGTGCTCGGTGAGTATCACCGATGTACGGGGTGGAAACCGGTATAAACCCGCGACATTGTCTTCTACCTGAATGACGTCGAAGGACTCGCGCGCAGTGATGTCGTCGATCAGAGTCTGGAGAGCGGGTTCCCAAAACCAGACGGTACGCCACGGATATTTGCCGATCGTCCACATGCGTATAAAGCGCCAGCGGCGTTGCCACCGCTGGATGCCGTGAGGCACCCGCCGCCAGACGACATGCACCCGAACACCGAGTTGATTCAGGTGTTCGAGGATCTGCTGGTCGGCAGGACTGGGACCGGCAATGGTAGCCAAAGTTACATCATGATTCGCCACCAGGCCAACGATCTGAGCGTGAACGACCAGCGCAACTGCGTTTGAAGCTTGGGTTTGAGGCAGGATGGGCGAGACCAACAAAATCTTCAAGCTCGCCTCCTCCACATGCAGGGCCGTATACCAAGTATAGCATATAGGTTCTCATCTGTAAAATCGCCGCCATATCGTATCTGCAGTGAACCTTTACCTCCTTGGACGCCTACAAGTGCTCAAAGGATGCAGACCTCTGGAGATAAAGAATTACTGGTGTTCAGTAGGATGATCGGGTCGCTGCAGGCATGAAAGCGGGAAGCGGATGAACCCCAAGCGTGGCTGAAAAGGTCCGGTCTGCCGGCAGTAGGCCAGATCAACGACCCCTTGCGCGCCCCGAAAAGCATTCATCCTCTGCCCGGCGCCCCCACAAGCCACTTTCCCGCGCCGAATCCTTCGGGTGCGCGGCTACTGCGTTGCCCACGTCGCTGCAATACCTTATCGCCAAATGTCTGCAAAGGATGCATATCGGTTGCGGAAATTTCCCGAGTGTGCTAGAGTGTACTGGTGATTCCGCCAGTCAGGCGCAGAATGCCTTCTTGCTACATGCCTGCCCGGCTGCCCCGCGCAGGTTAGCCGGCATTTTGAGGCCGGCGCCGTGAGCCTTCGACCACGCGGCGAAAGAAGCGATAACAATGCGAACGACGCCCCGACCCCCCCGCACGCCATTGCGCGCGGGGACGGTGGCCCGCTTGGTCGGTGTCGCTCTGTTCTTTCTCGCACTCGCCGGCATTGTAGTGCTCAGCACAAGGGGCGGTGAGGCGTTGTCGTCACGGCCTGCGCGCCCGGGCGTCCCCACAGCGGCCAGCGTGGAGGCGCCGCTGGCTTCGGCCACGCCGATGCAACTGCCCCAAGCTGCGAACGATCCCGGAGCGGCGCTCGTCGCATCACCCAGCGCCTGGTACCGTGTTACCGCTTATAATCTTGACGGCGTTCCCGGTCCGCCATCATCCCCCTATTTGACGGCGCCGGCATGGACGCCAGCGCCAGCGGAACCCATGCCCGCACCCGTCACGGGCTTCGTCGTCCGATCAGGAACCCAGTTGCTCCTGGATGGAAAGCCCTTCCGCTTTGCGGGACCCAACATCTACTGGCTGGGCCTCGCTGAGGTTCCGAACGTACACTACCCCAGTGGCTTTGAGGTCCAGGATGCGCTCGCCACCGCCCGACTCATGGGGGCGACGGTGGTGCGCGCCCACAGCCTGGGATACTCTACCGGCTGCGCTCTATGCATCGAACCCGCGCGTGGACAGTTTAATGAGACTGCGCTGCGGCATGTCGATTTCGCGCTCAAGACCGCCCGCGACGAGGGTATCCGGCTAATTCTGCCCCTAACCGACAACTCTCATTATGCCGCCGGTGGCAAGCGCGACTATACCACGTGGCGGGGACTCGCGGATGAACGCGCCTTCTACTCTGACCCGCTGGTAGTTGCTGATTTTGAAGAGTTTATCAGCGTCATCGCCAACCGGGTGAATACCTATACCGGGGTGGCTTACAAAGACGACCCGACCATCCTGGCCTGGGAAACCGGCAACGAACTCGATGCGCCGGTGGGCTGGGTCGACATGATCTCCACGTACCTCAAGCAACTTGATCCCCACCACCTCGTGGTTGATGGCAACTGGGGCCGCAACCAGCTCACCGATGATTTGCCCTTGCCCAATTGCGATATCTACTCCATTCATGGCTACCCTATGTCGGTCGCGGATCTCACCGTCGCCGCCAAGCAGACCGCGGCGGCAAACAAGGTCTTTCTGCTCGGCGAATTCGGATGGAACAACCAGAACAAGTATGGCCAGCCGGCTGGCGACCCGCTAGATGCCTATCTGGCAGCCATTGAAGCGCAACCCGTTATCGCCGGTGATCTCTATTGGGACTTGTATCCCCATGACGACGAGAATGGCTATGTGCAGCACAATGACGAGCCGGGAGTCAACGCGTTCACGCTACACTATCCCGGCGATACACAGGATATGCGCGCGCGGGCCGCGCTGCTGCGGGCGCATGCGTATCGGATGCAAGGGCAAGCAGTGCCACCCAGCGCGCTACCCGCTGCCCCGCGCATCACCCGTATTCGCTCAGTGAACGGCACAAATGAAATCACATGGCGCGGTGTCGCAGGTGCGGATACTTACAGTGTCCAGAGGGCATCGGCGCCTTCCGGTCCCTGGACGACGGTCTGCGCACGCTGTGCCACCGACAATGATACGCCCTGGATCGATCCGACAAGCGGCCCGGCGTACGCTGCCGCGGTTACTCTGGATCAGGCTACAAACTACTGGCGCCTGGACGCAGGGTCGGGTTCCCGCATCCACCCCACGCTTGGCGAGCTGGCCGGCGTCTACACAGGCACCCTGACCTGGAACCAGGACGGAGCGCTAGCAAGCGAGCGCGATCCAGCCCTGGGGTTTGACGGTAAGACGACCGCCGTAACCTTTGGCAATCACGACAGCTTCTCCGGACGCCAATCATTCACATTGGAGATCTGGGTCTATCCGACAATCATCGACGACTCGTTCCGCCGGATTGTGAGCAAAGAGACCTACCAATCCCTCGGCTCCGGTGCCCTGCGTGCCGGCTATGCCCTGTCCTACTCCACCCCCGAGAACGGCGGGCTCTACTTTTCTCGCGCCGCCGGCCGGCAACTAGACGAGATCGCGTATCAGCCCGGCCTGCCGCTTAACACCTGGACGTATGTTGTGGCGACTTACGACGGTCAGACCATGGCCCTCTACTTGAACGGCAAGCTGGTCGCTACGCGACCTTCCAATCTGGAGTTGGCGGAAACGCCGGTCGAACTAACGCTCGGCCGACGGGCGGACGGCAATGATTTCTTCGCCGGCAAACTTGACGAACTGGCTATCTATGCCTCGGCCCTCACGCCCAACCGTATTGCGAGTCACTATCACACCGCACAAGAACTCACTAACGGGCGCTGAGCTCCCACTCCTAAATCTAGTCGTTTATCTCACACCGCTTGGCCTTCAAGGTAACCGGCGTGCTGAACGCCAAGGGCAGGGGTGGCGGCGCCTCGCTGAACTAGCGTCTATATCCCGTTGACCACGGCACAACGCAAGCGGTTGGGCCGCCTGCAGCGCCGGGCGGCGGGGCCCGCGGATTGACACAACCCTTGCCGCGCCAGCCAGCCGAGGGGTACGGCCCGTAGGGGCCGCCGCCGTCCCACCGGCACGCCCGCGCCAGCAGGCCAATTGCCGCGGCATGGTTTGGGAACGGCCAAGGCAGGTACCACGAACCTGGCCAAGCAGCGCCCCGCCCCCGTGCGCCGCGCCAGAGGGCGCGCTGTGTTCCGACCCTACCCACTGACTTGTTGGCGTGCGTTTGGCTGTCAAACACCTGACAATGGCCGGACTGTTGTTACTCAGACCATCCATTTACGCCTATAATGCGGTGATTTTATGGTGACCCGCCAGGGACCCGAATCCTGAACCCACGGATTAAGAGTTCGGCGAAAGCCTGTCCACCGCGATCCATAAACGTCTATT
>CBJNAR010000406.1:0-4676 GCA_966434075.1 uncultured bacterium | reverse complement strand
GGCCCGGCGGCATTGACGGGTTCGCACACTCGTTCTATAATTATGTATAGCCGACCGCCGATCCCCCGCGCCGGGCGCGGGCCAGGAGCACCCCTATGGCGCGCGAGTCCGACCTGACGCTGCCGTTCGACCTCGTTACCTCGATGGTCGCCACCATCGAAGGTTGCGCCGCGCGCTGCCAGGCCACCCTCGACCGCATCAGCCCCGACCTCGACGCGGTGCGCGTCCGCCTGCTGGACATCTTTCCCGGCCTGATCCGCACCTTGCCGCCCGCCGCGCCCATCGCCATCGGCGCGGTGGACGGCAGCCATTACGCCGTGGAGACGCTGGGCACGGCCTTTGCCGGGGTCTGCGCCATCCGCGTGGACCCGGACGGGCGGCCCGACCACCGGTTGCTGGCCGAGAACCTGCCCCATTACCCCGAACTCGACCTGGCTCTGGCCGGACTGCGCACCATCTTCGAGATCACCCTGCTGCGCGGCGCCACGCCCGATTGCCTGCTGCTGCTCGATGGGTCCTACTGGAGCGCCCTGCAAGCCATCAACCGTATGCTCGACCTGTGCGACAGCACGCGGGGGCGGACGGATCTCTGGGCGCCGCTGCTGCCGCACCTGGAGCCCTTCTTCCGCGACGGTGTGCTGGAAGAGATGCTGCTGCGCGGCTGCGTGGTCGCCAACTCGAAGCAGACCGTCTCGCGCCGCTTCGTCAGCGCCGTCTACGGGGCGCCCGCGGCGGATGGCAGCGGCATCCCGGCCACCAACGACCGCTGGCTGTTCTCGGTCGTCTTGCAGCCGGGCGAATACACGGCGCCTCTGCGCCTGATGGAAGACACCGACACGCGGGTGGGCGGCGGCGCCTGGTATGCACGGGAGCCGGGCCAACTGGGCTGGACGCGCCGCCAGCGCGACGAGATCGACCGGGCGTATGAGGATCTGTACGTGGTCTACTACCGGCCGCACGACTGGGGCAACGCCCTGCGCCTGGAACTGCCCGGCTGGCTGGCGGCGGACGATGCGCTGCCCGGCGTGCTGACCGGCCTGCGCGACCAGATCGTCTCGCCCGACGTGCAGGAGCCGCGCACCCAGTTCATCGCCGACGTGCTCTGCAAGCAACTCCCGGCCATGCTCGACGCCATCGCCACCGGCACAATCAACGCCATAATCCCGCGCTACGACCCGGAGCTGGTGCATCGCTTCTTTGGTCCTTACAGAACGTGATAAGTACTGCGTAGACACCATTAGAGTCATTGTGCAAAGGAGGACCCCCCTTGGACGACAAACGCTATCCCTCGCGCCCTGCCCCGGTTGTGCGTCCAGGGAATGGGCCGCCGCGCCCCGCCGGGGCGGCACGGACGGCGCCCGGCCCCGCAACACGGGTGCAGGAGAGCACGCCTGCGTATGTGCCGGAGGTACGCATCCCGATCAAGATCGCGGCGATTGGCGCGCCCAATACGACGCAGGAGTTCACAGTCGACATCCTGGAGGACTTTATCGGCGAGACGCTGGAGGGGCAACTAGTTTATTTCGACGTGACCGAGCGGGCGGGGGCGTTGCGGCGCACCAAGCGGGTGGTCTGCCAGTTGTTCGACATGCAGTCGCATAACCGCTTCCACGAAGACAGCCGCTTCAAGGGCATGATCAAGGTCACAGGGTTCCTGCCCTACCTGTCGGGCGTGGCCGACACCAAGACCGCGACGCTCAAAGTGATGGGCGTGTTTCTGCTCAACGAGCGCGGGCACGTCGAAGGGCCGACCCTGCTGAACACGCCGCCCAGCAGCGGCACCGCCGTCTACCAGGCTGACGCCGCCATGGTGCGCGAGATCGTGGGGTCGCCGTCGGGGCTGTTCTACCTGGGCTACCTCTTCGGGTCCGCTGATACGCCCGCCCCGGCCCTGCTGCGCCACTTCGGGCCCGACGCGGAGGGCGGCATGGGCGAGGCGCTGATGACCGGGGTGTTCGGCCAGTCGGGTTGCGGCAAGTCGGTCATGTCGGCGATCATGGTCACGGCCTACGCGGCCAACCCGCGCATGGGCCAGTTGATCATCGATCCGCAGGGCGAGTTCGCGCAGGACCGCTTCGCCCAGGGCACGCGGCTCGACTTCTCGTTCCACCGCTTGCTGGCGGGGGTGGGCCGCCGCCCGCTGGCCCTGCGCATCGAGAACGTGGCGCTGGAGAAGGCCGAGTCCTTCGCCGAACTGCTGCGCCGGGCCAAATTCTACGACCTGCTGGGGTTCAAATCGGGCGAGAAGCAGCGCGCTATCGCCGAGCGCGTCAGCGATTACCTGGAGGGGCTAGACGACGAGGAACCGGCGGCAGGGGTAGGGGCGCCGCGGCGCCGCCGCAAGCCGCTGGGCGACATGGGCGAGGCCGACCTGGACGAACTGGTGCGCTTCGTGGCCCAGGCCGCCAACACGATCTACGCCTCGCGCGGCAAGGACCCGCTCTGGAAGGGCCGCGAGGTGATCGACCGCTGGGAGAACGACCCGTCGCTGCGGCGCACGCTGCTGACCCGCTGGACCAAGGTGGTCGGCGTCTTCGCCGTCAGTCCCACGCGCCGCCCGCTCTCCGAGGTGATCCGCGCCTTTCTGGAGGACCGCGCCATCGTCATCCTCGACCTGTCGCTCTACGATCGCCGCCAACCCTACTTCCTCATCAACGAGATCCTGTCGCATGTGCGCCACCTGCTCTACTCGCGCTTCCGCGACGGCGCCACGTCGAACGGCATGATCGTCTTCGACGAGGCCCACTACTACTGCCCGCACGACCCCGGCGACAACGAAGACGCCCGCGCCACCCGCGACACCATCGCCGAGAGCGTGCGCACCACGCGCAAGTACGGCATCGGCTGGTTTTTCATCAACCAGCGCATGACCCAGTTCTCGACGGCGGTGCTGTCGCAACTGCACATCAAGGTCTTCGGCTTCGGGCTGAACACGGGGGCCGACTTGCAGTATGTCGAGGAGTTCGTGGGGCGCGAGGCGGCGGCGCTCTATCGGGGCCTGCCCGACCCCAAGAAGACGGGCATGTATCCTTTCCTGCTGGCCGGGCCGCTGGTCGCCATCGGCACCAGCAACGCGCCGTTCGTGGTGCGCGGCTTCACCCATATGGACGAGATCTTCGCCCACAACCGCCACGTGCTGAAGGACCGCCCGGCGGGGAAGTAGCGTGCGGGCGGTGATTTTGCGTTGTAGGGGCCGGTTTCAAACCGGCCTGCCGCCCATCCAAGTCAGGGTGGCCGACTACCAGCGGGCGGGCCGCTTATTCGCCGGCGGGCAGGGGCAGAGTGAAGTAGAAACTGGTACCCGCGCCCTGGACGGATTCCAGCCACATGCGCCCGCCGTGGCGGGTCACGATGGTCGAGGCGATGAACAGGCCCAGGCCGAGGCCGCTCTGCCGGTCGCGGACGTTGCTGGCGCGAAAGAAGCGGTCGAAGACGTGCTGCTGCTGTTCCGGTGGGATACCCACGCCGAAGTCGCGTACCGCCGTCGTCACCTCCCCATCGCCGGGCGTAACCGTGATCTCCACGCGGCGGCTACTGCCCGAGTATTTGACGGCGTTCTGCATCAGGTTGACCAGCACCTGTTCGAGCCGGTGGCGGTCCCCGTCGAGCACGACCGGTTCCAGGGGCAGCAGGCAGGCGAAGGTCATGCCGAGCGCGACCATCTCCATGCTGTTTGCCACCTCGCGGACGAGTTCCGTGTAATCGAGCGACCCGCGGACGAGCGTGAGCGCGCCGCTCTGCATCCGCGTCACGTCGAGCAACTCATTGATCAGGCGGGTCAGGCGGTCCGATTGCTCGTTGATGATGCGCAAGTTGTGGATCAGCCGCTCGTCGCCCGCCTTGGTCACGACGCGCAGGCCGGTCTGGGCGTAGCCCTTGATGGTGGTGATGGGCGTCTTCAATTCGTGGGAGGCGAGCGCCAGGAAGATGTCCTTCTGTTCGTCCAGTTCATGGCGGGCGGTAACATCGACGACGGCGCTCAGCATCCCGGTGATCTCGCCGTCGGCGTCCTGCACTGGCCGCATGTGCAAGTCGCAATAGCGCACGAGGTCCTGGCCCATGGGCGCATAGAGCAGGTTGTCCATGTCGATCGCCTCGCCGGCCAGCACGCGCCGGTGGATCGCGTCGCGCTCGACGGCGCTGGGTACGATCTCGTAGAGCCGCCGTCCGCGCACCGCCGTATGGTCGACGCCCAATATGCGACCCCAGGCGGCGTTGCAACTCAGGAAGCGCATATCGCAGTCGTAGAAGGCTAACCCCACCGGGCTAGCTTCGAGGATCGTTTCGAGCAGCGCGCGTTGGTCTTCCACTTCGTCGCGCACGTGGACCTTTTCGGTCACATCGGTGAGCGTGCTCATCAGCCCGCTGATGGCGCCATGCGCATCGTACATGGGGCGATAGCGGAAATCATAGTAGCGCACTTCGCCGTCCTGGTGAACGAAGGGCACGTTTTCCAGGTCAATGGACTCGCCCAGCAGGACCCGGCGATGGAGAGCTTCGCGTTCCCGCGTCAGGGGCACGAGATCGTAGAGGCGTTGCCCGCGCGCGGTGGTGAGATCGATGCGGACCAGCCGGGCGTATTCGCCGTTGAAGTTCACGAAGCGCATCTCGCAGTCAAACACGGCGATGCCGACCGGCGCAACAAAAGTGCTGCTCCTGAAGTTCAACGACTATCA
>CBJNAR010000405.1:0-4677 GCA_966434075.1 uncultured bacterium | reverse complement strand
GGCCATGGCGACGGCGATCAAGCGGGTGCATCCCGACCGCGTGGTGTTTACCTACCAGGGCGACGGCGATCTGGCGTCCATCGGCGCGGGGGAGATCTTGCACGCCGCCGCGCGGGGCGAGAATATCACCGTCATCTTCGTCAACAACGCGGTCTACGGCATGACGGGCGGGCAAATGGCGCCCACGACGCTGCCGGGCATGCGCACCACGTCCTCGCCGCTGGGGCGGGACCCGGTGCAGGCCGGGTGGCCCGTGCGCATGTCCGAACTGCTGGCCCAGGTAGACGGCGCCGCCTACGTCACGCGCCAATCGGTGCATGACCCCGGCCATATCAACCGCACCCGCAAAGCCATCCGCACCGCGTTCCAGGCGCAACTCCACGAAGCGGGCTTCGCGATGGTCGAGGTGCTCTCGTCGTGTCCCGTGAACTGGGACCTGACGCCCAAAGAGGCGTTGCGGTTTGTGGCCGAGAAGATGGTCCCTTACTACCCGCTCGGCGAGTTTAAAGTCACCGGCGCGGTGCAGGGCCTGGGCTGACGGCCCGGCGGAGGATGCTGCGATGCATGAGGAGATTGTGATTTCGGGCTTCGGCGGCCAGGGCGTGCTGTTTGCCGGGCAACTGCTGGCCTACGCGGGCCTGGCCGAAGGCCGCCATGTCACCTGGATTCCGTCCTACGGGCCGGAGATGCGCGGCGGCACGGCCCACTGCACGGTGATCATCTCGGACGACGAGATCGGCTCGCCGCTGGTGCGCAACCCGACGGCGGCCATCGTGCTCAATCCGCCGTCGCTGGCGCGCTATGCGCCGCTGGTGCAGGCCGGCGGTGTGCTGATTGTCGATTCGGCGCTGATCGCCGAGCGGGCCGGGCGCGGGGATATTCACGAGATCGCCGTCCCGGCCAAGGAGATCGCCGGCGAACTCGGCTTCCCCCAGATCGCCAATGTGGTGCTGATCGGCGCGCTGATCGCGGCCACACGGGTGGTCCTGCTGGAGACGGTGGAACGCGTGCTGGCGGCGCACCTGGGCGCGCATCACCGCGCGGCCCTGGGGGCGAACCAGGAGGCGCTGCACCGGGGCGCCACGTTCCTGCCCCATGCGGTGCCGGTCTGACCGATAACCGGGACGGGTCCCGTGCGATGGGGCGCGGGACGCGGCTTGAATCAGGGGTTCGATGAGGAACCCAGGAGTGCAACGATGCAAACATTGTGGGACTATCGCTTTGCCCAGCGCACCCAGCGCATGACTGCGTCGGTCATCCGCGAGTTGCTGAAACTGACCGAACAACCCGATGTCATCTCCTTCGCCGGGGGCATGCCCGCGCCGGAGATCTTCCCGCTGGCCGAGGTGGAGGAAGCCACCCGGCAGGTGCTGCGCGATGCGGGGGCGCAGGCGCTGCAATACGGCGCGACCGAGGGCTATCGCCCGTTGCGCGAAATGATCGCGCGCCACACGGCGCGCTTCGGGCTGCACACCTCGCCCGAGAGCGTACTGATCACCAGCGGGTCGCAGCAGGCGCTCGATCTGCTGGGCAAGGTGTTCATTAACCCCGGCGACCGCATCCTCGTCGAGGAACCGACCTACCTGGGCGCCCTGCAAGCCTGGAACGCCTACGGCGCCGAGTATGTCACCGTGCCGGTGGACGAGGGCGGCATGGTCACCTCGGCCCTGGAAGCCGCCCTGCGCACCGGCCCCAAGTTCATCTATGTCCTGCCCAACTTCCAGAACCCCACCGGGGTGACGTTGCACCTGGAGCGCCGCCGCCAGTTGGTGCAACTGGCGGATCGCTACGGCGTGCCCATCGTCGAGGACGATCCCTACGGCCAGTTGCGCTTCTCCGGCGAGCATTTGCCGCCCATCGTGACGCTGGATGGGCGCGGGCGCGGGCACGACGAGCCGCGCTACCGGGGCAACGTGATCTATCTGAGCACCTTCTCCAAGATCCTGGCGCCGGGGCTACGCCTGGCCTGGGTCATCGCGCCGCCGGAGGTGATCCGCCGGCTGGTGCAGGCCAAGCAGGGCGCCGACCTGCACACCGCGACCTTTACCCAGATGGTCGCCTATCAGGTCGCCCAGGGCGGCTTCATGGACCGCCATGTGCGCCATATTCGCCGTGTCTACAAAGAGCGGCGCGACGTGATGCTGGCGGCGATGGACGCCTGCTTCCCGCCGGGCGTGCGCTGGACACACCCGAACGGCGGCCTGTTCCTCTGGGTGACGCTGCCCGCCGGGCTCGACGCCGCGGAGGTGCTCAAGGCGGCGCTGGAGTTGAAGGTCGCCTTCGTGCCGGGCGCATCTTTCTTCGCCTGCGGCGGCGGGGCGAATACCTTGCGCCTGAATTTCTCGAACGCCACACCGGAGAAGATCCAGGAAGGGATCGTGCGGCTGGGCCGGGTGCTGACCGCGCAGGTGGCGACGCTCGACGGCGCGCACGCGCGGGCGGTGGAGCGGGAACTGGTGTTGACTCGCTGACGGCGGCGCCGAGAACGCGAACGGGGTGCCCGCGCAGGAGGGCCCCCCGTTTTTGTTGCGCCCTCAGATGAAGGCGGCGATGCCGGTGATCTCGCGGCCCACGACCAGCGTGTTGATCTCGTTGCTGCCCTCATAGGTGTAGACCGCTTCCATATCGGCGAAGTGGCGGGCAACGTGATTCTCCAGCAAGATGCCGTTGCCGCCCAGGATTTCGCGACCCAGCGCCACCACCTGGCGTGCCTTCGCGGCGTTGTGGGCCTTGGCGAGCGAGGCCTGGCCCTCGGTCATGGTGCCCGCGTCGCGCAGCACGCTCAGGCGCCAGGTCAGCAGTTGCATGGCGACGATCTCCGACAGCATCCGCACCAGCTTTTCCTGGATCATCTGGTAGGAGGCGATCGGCTTGCCGAACTGGTGCCGCTCACGGCTGTAGCGCAAGGCGATCTCATAGGCCGCCTGGGCGTGGCCGATGGCCTCCCAGGCCACGCCGTAGCGGGTGTTCTTGAGCACATTGGCGACATCGCGGAACGAGCGCGCGCCGGGCAGCCGGTTGGCCGCCGGGACCACGCAGCCGTCGAGCACGATGTCGGCGTTAATCACGGCACGCTTGGCGATCTTGCCGGTGATGGGTGTGGCGGTGAAGCCGGGCGTGTCGCGCTCGACCAGGAAGCCGTGCACCCGCCCGCTCTCGGCGTCGCGCGCCCAGATGATGGTCACGTCGGCGAAGGTAGCGTTGCCGATCCAGCGCTTGGCGCCGTCGAGCACGTAGGTGTCGCCCTGGCGCCGGGCCGTCGTCTCCAGGTGCGCGGCGTCGGAGCCGACCCGCGGCTCGGTCAGCCCGAACGCGCCGATCAGGTCCATGCGCGCCAGGCCGGGCAACCAGCGCTGTTTCTGCGCCTCGGAGCCGCAGTAGTAGATGCTGGACATCGCCAGCCCGCTGGTGACGCCGAAAAAGGTGCACAGCGAGGCGTCGCCGCGAGCCAGTTCCATGCTTGCCAGCCCGGTCGCCACGCTGGATAGGCCGGGACAGCCGTAGCCCTGGAGCACCCCGCCGCAGATGCCCAGCGCGGCCAGTTTGGGGATCAGGTGCGCCGGGAACTCGGCCCGTTCCCAGTAGGGGTTGATGATGGGCGTGACTTCGGCGTCGACAAAGGCGCGGACGCGGTCGCGCACGTCGCGCTCCTGGGGCGTCAGCAGCCCATCCAGGTCGTAGAAATCGCGCGCCGGGTCCACCGCGGGCCGTGCCCCCTCGGGTGCCCCGGCGCTGCCGTCCGCCTCGGCTTGCAACGCCATGTACGTTTCTCCTGTTCTCTCCGCGAATAGGCCGGTGCAGATCGCGCCTGTAGACGCGCCCCGCCCCTTGATTATAACTAATCCGGGCGTATCCGGCCCGGCGTGCCTGGTCGATGTGTTGCCCGGTCTACCGTGCGCCGCTTGCCGGGCCGGGTATAATGGCGATCAGGCGTCTTGTTTGCGGTGCCCGATCCACGACGGCGCCCGGCGTCTGCCGTATCGATCCCAAGCGCAGCAGAGGAGTTCGCACATGAGTCGCATTGGCATTGGCTGGTTTTTGCCCAACGGCCCGGAGTCGCCCGAAGCGCGGGCCACGTTCGTCGCGGATGTCGATCGCAATCTCCAGGCCGTGGCCGGGCATTTCACGTCGGCCTGGATGGCCGACCACTTACAGGCCGAAAAGTACGACATGCTGGAAGCCTGGACCACGCTGACATATTACGCCGCGCGCCACCCGCAATTGCTGTTCGGTCACGCGGTGCTGTGCCAGTCGTATCGCAACCCGGCGCTGCTGGCGAAAACGGCGGCCACCTTCCAGTACCTGACCGGGGGTCGCCTGGTGTTCGGGCTGGGCGCGGGCTGGAAGGAGGACGAGTACCTGGCCTACAACTACCCCTTCCCGTCGCCCGGCACGCGCGTGGACGAGTTGGAGGAAGCGCTCCAGATCGTCAAGGCGATGTGGACGCAGGAGCAGGCGACCTTCGAGGGCCAACACTACCAGATCCACGCCGCGTACTGCGAGCCGAAGCCCGACCCGATCCCGCCCATCATGATCGGCGGATGGAAGCCGCGTATGCTCCACTTGGTCGCCCGGTATGCCGACTGGTGGGATGTGTCCGGCTTCGGTTTACCGCTCGCCAACTACCCCGGCTTCGCCCCCGGGATGGACCGCGCCTGTGCTGAGGTGGGGGGGGAC
>CBJNAR010000404.1:0-4682 GCA_966434075.1 uncultured bacterium | reverse complement strand
GCCCGCCAGTTGCTGACCGAGGCCGGCTGGACCGACACGAACGGCGACGGCATCGTGGACAAGGGCGGCGAGCCGCTCAAGATCAGCCTCTATGTGCGGGCCGACGACCCCGCGCGCCGCAAGGCCGCCGAACTGATGGGGCCGCCGCTCGCCGCCGTGGGCATCAGCACCACGGTCGTCCCGGTGGACTTCGAGTCGGTGATCAACGCCAAGATCGATCCGCTGCACGAGCCGGCGTTCGACTTCCACGCCATGGTCATGGGCTGGGACAACCAGTCGCCCGACCCGGACGACTACCCGCTGTTCCATTCGAGCCAGATCCGCAGCAAGAGCAACCCGAACGGCCTGAACTACATCGGCTACAACTCGCCGGAGTACGACGAACTGAGCCGCAAGGCGCGCAGCGAGTACGACCCGGTGAAGCGCGCGGCGCTCTACGCGCAGATCCAGGCCCTGCTGGCCCAGGACCTGCCCTACTACTTCCTCTGGGCCGACCAGCACTACATGGTCCTGAGCCACCGCGTGCAGGGGCCGATCAACCTGGCCTCGCCGCGCTATCTCTGGAACGTGGAGAAATGGTGGATCGAGCCGTAGCCGGATGGGGGCACAGCACGCACAAAAAGGGCGGCCCGCAGGCCGCCCTTTCGTTTGCAGTATGGCAGTACGTCAGCGCAACAGGCTGGGCCCGGCGCCGGAGCGCCGTTGCAGCATCTGCGGCCCCTTATGCGCCGGGTTGGGGCGCCCGGCCCGCAACTCCATTTCCGCCGACATCTCCTCTGCATCCGCGACCTGTTGCAGCAAGGCCACGGTGCGCGCCACTTCCTCCGGGCCGAGCGTGGCGGCCTGGAAGCGCACGGCCTCGCCGCCCAGCAGCGCCAGGAAGTCGCCGCCGCCCAGCAGGCCCTCGGCGCCGCTGCCCTGCATGCTCGACGCCGCCCGCGCCGCCGCGGCATCCCGGCAGTGCCCCACCAGCCGGGCACCCCAACTCAGTTGGTCCACCAGGCTCGAACCGCGGCTCGACGCCACGAGATAAACGCCTAGTTCGCGGCCATCGCGGGCAATGCGCTCCAGCAGGTCGAGCGACTCGGTGGCGCGCGGGCCGGCGGCCAACTCTTCCAGCCCGTCGACCAGCATCACCAGGGACGCGCCCTCGATGGATTCGCCTTCGGTGAGCAGGTCCGCTCGCTCTTTCATCAGGCGGCCCACCCAGCGCAGCCGGATATAGGCTTCCTGGGGTTCGCGCACCGGCTCCGTGACCAGGTGCGGCAAGGGCGCCAGCGCGTCCCAGGCACTTTGTTCGCGCTTGCGCCCCCAGCGCGCCGGCCCGCTGACATCCATGAGCAGCATACGCAGCGTATCGGGGCTGTTGTGCAGAGCCAGCGAGACGGCCATGGTCTGCAACAGGTGCGTCTTCCCGGCGGCGGGGGCCCCGATGACCAGCGTAGGGCAGACCTCCGGCGCATCGAGGCGCAACAGCAGGGGCGTGCCGCCGGTGTCGAGGCCCAGGGTCGCCGTGCAGGGCGGCACGATTTCGGCGACCTTTTTGGCGAGCGGCAGCAGGCGCACGGCCACCGGGTCGGGGCGCGGGACTTCGAGCACCGGTTCCCCGGTTTCGGGATCGGGCGCCAGGCGCACCGCAGGCACCTGCAGGGCTTCGGCGATCTGCGGCAACAGTTGCGCGATCCGCGACGTACGCACGGTCGACGGCAGGCGCAGGTGGAAGTGGACCAGACGCGGCGACAGCGCCCCGCCCGCCACCCGCCCATTGATGTCGTGGGCGTGCAGCACGTACTCTATGGCATTGGCATGATGGTCTAACAAGTCGCGCATCGAGTCCCAGGGGCATGATAATAAGGCGGCACGGGCGCCACGTAGCCCACGCGACCTAGGTTAGCTACTCTTTATAACGACAATTACCCGGCCCTGTACTTTCACCCGGTCCCGATCTGCACCCCGGCTGCGAGCGTTGGGGTAGAGCCGGATCGGTTCCTGCGCCGCCGTGGCCGACTGCAAGAAGATGTGGTCTTGCTTGCGGTAGAAGCGCTTCAAGGTGACGTAGCCTTCCGGGTCGTCGGAGTCGGTCAGGCGGGCGACGACGAAGTCACCGTTGTCGGCATGATCCTGGGGATGGATGACGACGAGGTCGCCGGGATCGATGCCGACATGGGTCATGGAGGTGCCGCGCACGCGCAGGGCAAAGACGCCGCTGCCGTCGCGCACCAGGGCGCGATCGACTTCCACGCCGTGTTCGTATTCGAGGTAGTCATGGTAGGCCACGGTGGCGTCGTAGCGGCCCGCGGCGATCTCGCCGACGACGGGCACGCGCACGGTGGCGCGGGCGGCGACCCGGCGCCGGGCCTCGGTGACATAGACGCCGGCGTTCTTGCTGTTGCGCCGGAACGCGGCGCCGGGCGCGACAGGTTCGCTGCCGAGCACGCGCATGCCGTCGATCCGGGCGCTTGCTTCGCGTATGGTGACTCCGGCGCCGGGGGCGCGATCAAACGCCCCCCAGGCGGGAGCCGCGCCGGGGGCAAGCGCATCGGCAGCCCCCCGCGGCGCCGTCCAGCGCGGATCCGGCATGGCGGTATCCCTCCGTCGGCGAGCTTAGTCTACGTGCCGCAGAACGCCAACCACGCGGCCCTTGATTTCGAGATTGTCGGCCTCGGTGAAGATCGGGTCCATCGTCTCGTTGGCCGGCTGCAAGCGCACGCGGCCATCGGACTCCAGATAGAACCGCTTCAGCGTGGCTTCCTGCTCGTTGCGCAGCCAGGCCACCACCGTCTGCCCGACTTCCGCCGTCTCCTGCGCCAGCACGATGACCACGTCGCCGTCGTTGATCAGGTCTTCGATCATCGAGCGGCCCTTAACGCGCAGCGCGTAGAGATTTTCGGGATGCGCGGCGTGGCGGCCGAGCAGCATCTGCGACACGTCGAGCGTATCCTCGGTGGAGGCACGCACGTCTTGCAGCACCGGGATGGGCGAACCTGCGGCGATGGGCGTCGGAGCCACGGGGATGCGGAACACGGTCATGTTGTTGCGATGGCCGTTGCCGTTCTCCACCAGCTCGATGGCGCGCGAAATGCCCTTGCCGCGCCGGATCAGCCCGCGCTCTTCCAGCGCCTTGAGGTTGTAATCGACCACCGACGTGGACGAAATCCGGGGCTGGAGCCCCTCCTGGATGTCGCGCACGCTGGGCGGAAAGCCGTGGTCGTCGATGAACTTGCGGATAAACTCCAGGATCTTGGTCTGGCGCTCGGATATATTCTTTGCCATGGTCTCCCCTTCGATCAGTTCGTGTAAGCCGGCTCCTGGCGGCTACACGCGCGGCACGTCGAGTACCTGACCCCTAGCTCCATCTACCGATAAGGCGCCAACGCCCGACTCGCAGGTGCGGGCCGTTGTCGCTGATTTCCACCAGTCGCCGCCGGCAAAACAGAAAGTGGCATCTCACAATGACGGCAACACACATACACAGGGTACAAGGCTACTAGGCTCATCATAGCACAGAACAATCGTTCGTGTCAATAGTTTTGGCGGCAAAAACCGAACAAGGGTGCTATTATTATAGAAGCCCACCCGCAGACGGAACGTGGCTCCATCGGCGGGCCGTTGCGTTACGGCGCTAAAAGCAGTAGAATGACAAAGACCGCAGCGCACGGACGCTCTGTGCTGCCGGTTTCCCGATGCGCCATCCCTGACCCCAGGCCAAGGAGTTTGCACATGCCACCAGAGCTAATTCAATTCATCAAAGACCTGCATGTGGTGGATATCATCCTGTTCTTGATTATCGTGGGCTTTGCTTTCCTGGGCTTCACGAAGGGGACAGTGAAGCTGTTCATCATCCTGGCGTCCATCTACCTGGGCTTCATCATTGCCGCCATCTATTACCTGCCGGTGGCCGACCTGGTACACAATGTGTTCAATGTCAGCCTGAGTCGCGTGGCCCAGATCATCGCCTTCTTGTTGATTAACGTGTTCGTGGCGGTGGTGCTCACGATTCTGCTGTTCCAGTTCTTCGGCCACATCGAGATCGAGGGCCGGGCCGGGGCCTGCATCGACCGGCCCATCGGCATGTTGCTGGGCTTCCTCACCGGCATCCTGTTCACGGCGATCCTGGTCATCTTGCTCGAAGTGCCCTACACCCTGTACGAAGATCTGCGCCTGGCCGGCGACCAGGCGCCATTGTTCGGCATCCTCCACAACTGGTTCAGCAACTCGCTGCTGGTGCCGGTGCTGGTCAAAGGCTTACCCATCCTCATGGGCAGCATTTCGCCGCTGCTCAACGGGCACGAGCCGCCGATCCTGATCAAACCAACCAGCGAGGCAATGCCGTTCTTAATAGGGCTAGTCGATTCCCGGCTGGGCTAATCCGGCCCGTACCCGGCGCACTTGCCGGTGCCGTCGCTCGCCCAGGGCGCGCCCGTACTGTCGGGGGCGCCTTTTTCCTAACTTGCTGATTATCGCGCGTTACTAGAAGGACCCAATCGCGTGAACCCTAAGACAATCAACATCCTGGAGTTGCCCAAGGTCCTGGCGCGCCTGGCGGGCTATACGGCCTTCAGCGCCAGCCGGACCGCGGCCCAGACGCTTGCGCCCTCGACCGACCTGGCCGAGGTGCTCCGCCGCCAGCAACACACCACCGAGGCGGTGCGCCTGCTCGGCCTGCGCCCGGAAATCGGCCT
>CBJNAR010000403.1:0-4690 GCA_966434075.1 uncultured bacterium | reverse complement strand
GGCGGCAGCCACAACGGCCGAGCCGCCGGAGGCGGCGCCCCGGCCCGGCGAGCGGGTGGTGCGCCTGGTCGGCGGGATCGCCGTGGCCGATTATTTGAATATCATCGCCCCGGCGGGCCGCGAGTGCGAAGCCTGGGCCGCCGTGCTGGCCTACTGGGCGGGCCGCGCCGCCGACTGGGATGTGCTCGACCTCCATTCGCTGCCGGTAGCGAGCGCGACCTCGGCCCGGTGCGCGGCGTCCGCGCACGGCACCGTCTGGTGCGGCGTCGAGGAGACGTGCCCGGTGCTGGCCTTGCCCGCCACGTGGGACGACTACCTGGCCGCGCTGGGCAAGAAGGACCGCCACGAACTGCGGCGCAAGCTGCGCCGCGCGGAATCCCATCCCGAGCCGCTGACGTGGCGGACGGTCAACAAAGGCCCCGAACTGGCCGCGGCGCTGGAGACGTTTATCGCGCTGCACCGCCGCAGCGACGAGGCCAAGGCCCGCTTCATGACGCCGATCATGGTGACGTTCTTCCACCGGCTGCTGGCCGCCCTCGCGCCCACCGGGTGGCTGGAGGTCGCCACCCTCTACGCGGGCGACCAGCCCGTGGCCGCCTACCTGTCGTTCCGGCAGGCGGCACGACTACTGCTTTACAACTCTGGGTATGACCCGCGTTATGGGGGTTATAGCGCCGGCTTCGCTTTGCTGGTGTATCGTATCCGGCAGGCGATCGAAGAAGGAGTCCAGACCTTCGATTTTCTCCGGGGTGACGAACGCTATAAGTACGACCTGGGCGCCCAGGACCAGTTTATCTATCGCGTGATTATCAGGAAGTGAGTGCATGTGTCGAATAGCGATGCTTAGTGTGCATACCTGTCCCCTGGCGACGCTGGGGGGCAAGGAAACCGGCGGCATGAACGTCTATGTGCGGGAGCTGGCCCGCGAGTTGGGCCGCCGGGGCAAACAGGTCGATATCTTTACCCGCGCCGTCGATCCGCATATCGCCCCGGTGCGGCAGTTGGGGCCGAACGCCCGCGTCATCCACATCCCCGCGGGGCCGGTGGCGCCCTACGATAAAAACGCCATCTACTGCCACCTGCCGGAGTTTGTGCAGCGGGTGGAGGCGTTCCGCGTGCAGGAGGGCATCCAGTACGACCTCGTGCATGCCCACTACTGGCTCTCCGGCGTGGCGGGCCACGACCTGGCGACGCGCTGGGGCGTGCCGATGATCCAGATGTTCCATACGCTGGGCCATATGAAAAACGAGGTCGCCAAGCACGAGCGCGACCGGGAAGTGGGCCTGCGCATCGCGATGGAAACGCGCCTGGTGGCCCAGGCCGACCGCATCGTCTCGCCCACGTCGACCGAGCGGGCCCAACTGGCCTGGTACTACGGTGCCGACCCGGAGCGGGTCACGGTGATCCCCTGCGGGGTCGATACGCGCCTGTTCCGCCCGCGCGACCAGCACGCCGCGCGGCAGCGGCTCAACCTGCCTGGCGGGCGCCTGCTGCTCTTCGTCGGGCGCATCGAGCGGCTCAAGGGCATCGATACGCTGCTCGAAGCCGCCTCGCTGCTGGCGGCGCGTCCCGGCTACGACGACTTGCGCGTGCTCATCGTCGGCGGCGATCTGGAGAGCAACGGCGATAACCCGGAACTGCGCCGGGTGCAGCGGCTGGCCGAGGAGTTGTGCATCAACGACCGGGTTGATTTCCTCGGCTCGCAGCCGCAGACCGAACTGCCGCATTTTTACGCCGCCGCCGACCTGACGATCATGCCCTCGCACTACGAATCGTTCGGCATGGTGGCGCTGGAGTCGATGGCCTGCGGCACGCCGGTGGTCGCCTCGCGCGTGGGCGGGCTAGCCCGGCTGGTCAAGGACGGCGAAACGGGCATCCTGGTGCCCGAAGAGGAGCCGACCGCGCTGGCGATGCAGATCCACGCCACGTTGCAGCACGATTGCGAGCGCGAGGCGATGGGCGCGCAGGCTGCGGCCTATGCGCGCGACTTTGCCTGGGGCCGCATCGCCGACCGCATCTGCGATCTCTACGACGAGCAGATCCACAGCCACGCCAACCGGGAGTGCCCGTGCGTGGTGTAGCGCCCGCGATTCCGATCCGGCTGGTCGTGCTCGACGGCGACCACACCCTCTGGCACCCGGTGGACGTGATCTGCTGCTCGGAGCGCGTGCTCGACGATCCCGAGGGCTCGGCGGATTTCACCTTCCGCCCCGATCCGCAGGATCCCGACCTGGCGATCCGCGACGACGGGGTGCGCTTCCGGCTGGCGCCGGGCGCCCGCGCAGTGCTGGCCGACCTCCACGCCCGCGGCGTACGGCTGGCGATGGCGAGTTGGAACCACGTGCCGCCGGTCCGCAACCTGCTGGCCGCCTTCGGGCTGCTGCCGCTGTTCAGCCAGGTGGTGGGCGGGTGGACCAGCGACAAGGCGACCATGCTGCGCAGCATCCTCGCCGCCGACGCCGCCGCCGGGCGCCCCACGCCGCCGGAAAGCGTCCTTTTCGTGGACGACGACCCCGAGGCGCGCTATCGCCCGATGGCCGCCGCCGTCGGCACGCGCTTCGCCCAGATGGGCAATCCCGCCGAGGTGGCCAGCTTCGCCGATATCGCCCGCCTGGTCGGCGTCGATTAAATCCCCGACTCTGTATCTCACCACGAAGACGCGAAGAACGCGAAGATTGGCGTTAATAGAACCATTCTTCGCGCCCTTCGCGTCTTCGCGGTGAATAAACGTCGTTGCCGCGCTGACCTACACGTCCGAGTAGAGGAAGAACTCGTAGGGGTGCGGGCGCATCTGCACGGGCCGTAGCTCGTGCTCGCGCTTGTAGCTGATCCAGGCGTCGATCAGGTCGGCGCTAAACACGTCGCCTTCTAGCAAGAAGGCATGGTCGGCGGCCAGCGCGTCCAGCACGGCGTCCAGCGAGCCGGGCGTGGAGCGGATGTCCAGCTTCTCCGCCGGGTCCAGCTCGTAGATGTCCTCGTCGATGGGGCGCGGCGGCTCGATCTGGTTGCGCACGCCGTCGATGCCGGCCAGGAGCAGGGCGGCGAAGGTCAGGTACGGGTTGCACGACGGGTCGGGCGCGCGGAACTCGATGCGCTTGGCTTTCGGGTTCTGCGAATACATGGGGATGCGCACGCAGGCCGAGCGGTTGCGCTGCGAGTAGACCAGGTTGATCGGCGCCTCGAAGCCGGGCACCAGGCGGCGATAGCTGTTCGTCGTCGGCGCGGCCAGCGCCAGCAGCGCGGGCGCGTGCTTCAGCAGCCCGCCGATGTACCAGCGTGCGGTCTCGCTGAGACCTGCGTACCCGTCCCTATCGGCGAACAGCGGCTGTTCCACGTTCCAGAGGCTCTGGTGCACGTGCATGCCTGAGCCGTTGTCGCCGAAGAGCGGCTTGGGCATGAAGCTGGCGACGTAGCCCGCCTGGGCGCAGACGTTCTTGACGATATACTTGTACTTCATCACCTTGTCGGCCATGTTGACCAGGGTGTCGAAGCGCATATCGATCTCGGCCTGCCCGGCGGTGCCCACTTCGTGGTGCTGGACCTCGACGCGGATGCCCGCGTCTTGCAGCGCCAGCACGATCTCCGAGCGCAGGTCCTGCAGCTTATCGGTCGGCGGGACGGGGAAGTAGCCCTCTTTGTAGCGCGGGCGGAAGCCCTGGTTGGCGCCGTCCTTGCCCGAGTTCCAGATGCCTTCGTCGCTGTCGATGAAGTAATAGCCCGAGTTCGAGGTCTGGTCGAAGCGCACCGAGTTGAAGATGTAGAACTCGGCTTCCGGCCCCCAGTAGCTGGTGGTGGCGATGCCGGTGTCCTGGAGATATTGCTCGGCGCGCCGGGCGATGCGCCGGGGATCGCGGCCATACGGCTGGCCGCTGATCGGGTCGTAGACATCGCCGATGATGCTCAGGGTCGGCACGCGCAGCACGGGATCGACAAAGGCCGTGGTCGGGTCGAGGCGCAGCAGCATGTCGGATTCGTGGATATGCTTGAAGCCGCGAATGGACGAGCCGTCGAAGCCCAACCCCTCGGTGAAGCAGCCTTCGTTCAGTTCGTCCACCGGCACGCTGAAGTGCTGCCAGCCGCCCGGCAGATCGGTGAACTTCACGTCCACCATCTTGATCCCGTTGGCGCGGCACAACTCGAAGACTTCGTCGGGGCTTGTCGCGCCAAAGAGCGCTTTTTCGTCGCTTATCAGTACCATACGCTGTTATTCCCTCCCTAACTGCAACGACGCGAAGATCGCGTGCAGGCGCCGGTCACAGGGTCATGGTCGCTCTGCACAAATATCTCTCCGTTTCCTACTATCGATCCTTTCGAGAAACGAGTCTACGGCAGCACAAACAATCTGTGCGCCGTAAAACTTGTGCACAATGAACAAAACTCCCGGTCCAGGATGTTTTTACCCGTTTGTGTTATGCTAGGCGGGTATGTGGGAAAATCGAAGGTTTAGCGGCACCGGTGCGTGGCCCCGTGCATTGGTGGCCGGGCTGGCGGCGCTCGTGCTGGCGACGGTCCTCGCCTGGGCCGTGGCCCTGGCCGCGCCCAGCCGCACTGTGGTTCAGGTCACGCTGACCGCCGACGGCGCCGTGGCCCGCGTGAACGACGACCGCCTGACCCTCAAGCTGGCGCCCGCCGAGGCGGCGGCGGGCGGGCATTTTGGCTGGTACCTGGCCGCGCCCAGCGACTCGCTCTA
>CBJNAR010000402.1:0-4704 GCA_966434075.1 uncultured bacterium | reverse complement strand
GCCGAGCTACAACCCGACGCCGTCGCCCGCGCCGAGCTACAGCCCCGCTCCGTCGAGTTACATGCCCGCACCGGCGCCGAGCTACACGCCCGCGCCGCCGCCCGCGCCGGCGTCCAACTACCCGGCGCGCCCGCTGCCGAACCTGGAGGACCAGGGCACCCGCCGTGTGCCCGCGCCCGGCCAGACCGAATATTGCCAAAACTGCGGCGCCCCGCTGCGCCCGCACGCCGCCTTTTGCGCGCAGTGCGGCGTGCGCGTGTAAGCCCACCGCCCGCTGCCGCGCCGCTGCGTGAGCGGCGGCCCCGACCGGAAGGAATCGCTGATTTATGCTGACTACCGAAGAAGTGGCCCATGTGGCTCGTCTGGCCCGGCTCGACCTGGCGCCCGACGAACTGGAGACGATGCGCCGCCAGCTCTCGTCGGTGCTCGACCATATCAACCGCTTGAACGAAGTGGACACGTCGGCCATCCCGCCCACGGCGCAGGTATTCGCCCTGCGCGACGTAGTCCGCTTGGACAGCCCGCGCCCCCCGTTCCCGCAGGCGGTGATGCTGGCGAACGCCCCCGATGCCGCCGACGGCTGCTTCAAGGTACCCGCCGTCCTGGAGACCGAGGGCTAACCCGATGAACACCACCGATCTCAGCTACCTGGCGCTGCACGAGGTGCGCGCCATGCTCGACCGGGGCGAGGTCTCCAGCCTCGAACTGACCGAGGCCTGCCTGGCGCGCATGGCGGCGGTGGACGGCGCCGTTCACGCCTTCCTGACCATCACCGACGAAGTGGCCCGCGAACAGGCGCGCGCCTCCGATACCCGCCGTGCCAACGGCGTGGTGCTCAGCCCGCTCGACGGCATCCCGATGAGCCTCAAGGACATCCTCGTGACGGCGGGCATCCGCACAACCGCCGGGTCGCGCATGCTTGAGAACTTCGTGCCGCCCTACAACGGCACGGTGGTGCAGCGCCTGCTCGATGCGGGCGCCGTCTTGCTGGGCAAGGTCAACCAGGACGAATTCGCCATGGGGTCGAGCACCGAGAATTCGTATTTCGGCCCCACGCGCAACCCCTGGGATCTCAGCCGGGTGCCGGGCGGCAGCAGCGGCGGCTCGGCGGCGGCGGTGGCCGCCGGTATGGGCTACTTCAGCCTGGGCACCGATACCGGCGGCAGCATCCGCCAACCCGCCGCGCTCTGCGGCGTCGTCGGCGTCAAGCCGACCTATGGGCGGGTGTCGCGCTCGGGCGTGGTCGCGTTCGCCAGTTCGCTCGACCAGATCGGGCCGTTCGCCCGCACCGCCCGCGACGCGGCCCTGGTGCTGGGCGTCATCGCGGGGCAGGACCCGCTGGACGCGACCACGGGCCCCGAGCCGGTGGACGATTACGCGGGCGCGCTGACCGCCGATCTGCGCGGCCTGCGCGTCGGCGTGCCGCGCGAGTACGGCGTGGATCGCCTGCCCGCCGAGGTACGCGACCCGGTGCAGGCGGCCATCGCCCAGTTCGAGTCGCTGGGCGCGACGATCCAGGAGGTGAGCCTGCCGCACTCCGAATATGCGCTGGCCGCCTACTATATCATCGCCCCCGCCGAGGCGAGCGCCAACCTGGCCCGCTATGACGGGGTGAAGTACGGGTTCCGGGCCGAGACCACCGGCACCGATGCCGACAGCGCCGGGGTGGACCTGATGTCGCGGACGCGCGGCGCGGGCTTCGGCGCCGAAGTCAAGCGCCGCATCATGCTCGGCACCTATGGTCTGAGTTCGGGCTACTACGACGCGTACTACAAGAAGGCCCAGCAGGTACGCACGCTGGTGGCCCAGGACTTCGCCAACGCTTTCACGCAGGTGGATCTGCTGCTTGGCCCGACATCGCCGACGCCCGCCTTCCGCGTGGGCGAGGTGGATGATCCGTTGCAGATGTACCTGATGGATATTTACACAATCCCCGCGAATCTGGCCGGCATCTGTGGGGTGTCGGTGCCCTGTGGCTTCGCGGGCCGGCTGCCGATCGGCCTGCAGATCCTGGCGCGGCCGTTCGCGGAGGCAACGCTCTTGCGCGCGGCGCACGCCTACGAACAGTCGACCACCTGGCACCTGCGCCACCCGGACCTCCCGGTGGCCGCAACCTAGCGCAATTCGATAGGGGCGCAGACACTCTATCTATCGCACGTACCGGACGGCGCCATAGCTGACGCACCTTTGACGCGCCGGTACACCACCCAATTTATCCGTACTCGGAGAGAAGGACGGTTTTATTCATGCTTCAGCACCACCCATCCCAGCGTACTCTCCGCCGCGGCCTGACCCTGCTGGCGGGCGCGGTACTGGTGACGCTGCTCATGCCCACAGGATGGTCGGCTCCGGCCTTCGCCGCGCTGCCCGCGCAGGCGCCCGGCGATAACACGCAATACTTCCCGGCCACGTCGCACCAGGTCAGCGGCGCGCTGCTCGACTTTTACCGCCGCGCGGGCGGCACGGATCGCTTCGGCGCGCCGCTGACCGAGCAATACCAGGATGGCGCGCAGGTCTACCAGATCTTCGAGCGCGGCGCCCTGCAATACAATCCGCAGAGCGGCGCCGCGGCCGTGCGCGCGCTGGGCCAGGAACTGGTGGCCGGGCGCGCCGTCGATGCGCCCGTCTCGGTGGGCACCAACGGCCCGGACGGTCTGTTCGTCATGGAAACCGGGCACACCGTGGGCCGCGCGTTCGCGCCTTACTGGCAGAAGGCCGGCACCTGGGACCGCTTCGGCAAGCCGATCAGCGAGCAGTTGGTCGAAGGCGACCGCGCCGTGCAGTACTTCGAGTTCGGTAAGCTGACGGCGGACCCCGCGGCGCCCAACGGCATCCGTGAGCAACTGCTGGACAGCGTGCGGCCCGCCGGGTCGCCGTTCGCGCCCGCCGCGGGTGCCACGGACGCCACCGCGCTGTTTGTCGCGGCGACCGGCCACAGCATCGCCGGCGGGTTCCGCGAAGTGTACCAGGCACTGGGCGGGGACGCCTCGTTCGGCGCGCCGCTGACCGACGAGGTGCTGGAGAACGGCCTGATGGTCCAGTACTTCAGCGCGGGCAAGCTCTCCTGGTCGGGCGCGCGGCCCGCCGGGCATCAGGTGCAGGTCGAAGCCGTGGGCAAGGACTGGATGGCGACGCATAGCGTGCCCGCCGCCGCCTCGCAGCCCGTCGCCGCGCCGGTGGCGACCCCTGCCCCCGACGCGCAGGGCGGCGTGAAGGTGCCCGCCGGCTGGACGCTGGTTGCCCAGGGGCAGACGACGTACAAGGGGTCGAGCGAGGCGCGCACGAAAAACATTGTGCTGGCCGCCAAGAAACTCGACGGCGTGACCGTGCCCGCGGGCGGCGTGTTCTCCTTTAACCGCAGCCTCGGCGACGACACCGAGAAGGCCGGCTTCGTCAAGGCGCTGATCATCTACAACGGGCGGACGATCGAGGGCATCGGCGGCGGCATCTGCCAGGTCGCCAGCACGGTCTTCCGCGCGGCCTTCAACTCCGGGTTCGATATCATCGAGCGCCACCCGCACAGCTACCGCGTCTCATGGTACGAGCCGCCGGTCGGCTTCGACGCGACCGTCTTCTCGGACGAGGGTGTGGACCTGCGCTGGCGCAACAACCTGCCCGCGCCGATCCTCATGCGCACCGCCATCGACAACAAGGCCGGCACGGTCACTGTCTCGATCTACAGCGCGGCCCAGCAGCCGTTTACCGTGAGCTTTGACGGCCCCTATACGGCCAACCGCAAGCCGCACGGCGCTGCTCTCTATGAGAACGACCCGACGCTGCCCGCGGGCAAGGTCGTCCAGGTGGAGCACGCCAAGGATGGCCTTGACGTGACCGTCTACCGCGTTATCACCGACAAGGCCACCGGCAAAGTCCTGCGCAAGGACAAGTTCTTCAGCCGCTACGTGCCGTGGCGCGATGTCTACAAGCGCGGCACGGGCAAGAGCACCACGACCAACCCCGAAGGGTCGGGCGTGACGGTCCAGAAGCCCTGATCATCCCGACGATACGGCGGGCGCATCTGCGGGTGCGCCCGTTCTTTTTGCCCTAAAATCGGCCCGCAAACCTCTTAACATAACACACAAGGTGTGCTATAATGGGGTCACATTTCGCCGGTATCCGTCGCCCGCGTGGCTTATCCGGGAGCTGCTTATGCGTTCCGCCCGTCGCAACCTCGGCGCCCAGTTGCTGATGATCCTCGTGGTGCTCATCGGCCTGGGTTTTGGCTACAGCTTCGCCCGCGAGGTGGTCCAGGCGCAACACCTGGCCGGGCAGGCCGAGGCCGCCCGGCAGGAGAACGAGCGCATCGCGGCGGAGAACCGCAAGCTGCAACGCGATCTGCAATATTACCAGTCGGACGCCTACGCCGAACTCCGCGCCCGCACCGACCTGAACATGCGCCGGCCCGACGAGCAGGTGATTCTGCCCGTCCTGCCCCCCGGCGAAACCACCATCACCGCGCCGGACAGCGATATGGCCGCCGCGCCCGCGGCCCCGGCCCCCGCCAGTGCGGTCGCCCCGGCGCCCGGCCCCGCCACGGGCCGCAACTGGGACCGCTGGTTGGCCCTCTTCGCCGGCACCGCCCGCTGACATCCGCCCGAATCGATCCGCCAAAGCTTGACATCGCGCGGCTAATCGGGTATAATAGACCAACAGCGACGCGGAGTGGAGCAGTGGCAGCTCGTTGGGCTCATAACCCAAAGGTCG
>CBJNAR010000401.1:0-4710 GCA_966434075.1 uncultured bacterium | reverse complement strand
GGCGCCTGCGGGACCGGCGCCCCGTCCGCGACCCCGCCGCCCACGCCGGCCGCTCAAGAGGCACCGGCGACTGCTACCTCGGCGGCGCTGCCGGCGCCCGCCGCTACGGAGACCCCCGCCGCGGTGTTGCCGGCCACCACGGTGCCCGGCACCTTCGGGCCCGAGGGCCGGCCGGGGACGGTGGGCACCGTCGTCGCGCCCGTCACCTACGAGGCGACGACGCATGTGCAGGTGCATACCGAGTTCTACACCGATACCTACCGCCTGCTGGCCGATACGTGCCAGACCGCCAGCGACTACATGCACGCCCACGGGCCGGGCGGCTGGCCCGCCGAGACCCGGCTGACCTTCGAGTTCTACACGCCCCCGGTGCCGCTCCATTTCACCACGGACGCGGGCGGCAATGCCTGCGTCAACACGCCGCTCGATGTGAGCGCGACCGTGCTGACCTTCACCCTGCGCATTACCCTGCCGGAGTGGGATGCCCTGGGCCAGACCGGCTGCCTGGGTGCCGCCCGCGAGTGGGACACCGTGCTCAACGCGCTGACCATCCACGAGCACGGCCACGCCGACCGCTACCAGGCGCGCTACCAGGAGTGGGCCGACAAGGTGAGCGGGCGCCTGGCCGCGGCCCAGATCTCGGCCTGCGCCACCACCCGATCCGCCGTCACCGCCGCCGCCCAGCAGCAGATCGACGCCCTGATCCGCGGCATCTCCGAGCAACTCCAGGACGAGATCGCCGACGACCCCGAACAGAACCGCTACGAGCAAGAGACGCAGCACGGCATCCGGCAGGGCGCCATCTTCCACGAAGATGCCTGCCGCTGCTTGCCCTGACCCGCCCCGACCCGACGCCGGTAGCAAAAATAACCTCGTTATCCGCCCCAAAACACGGAATCTTTTAGCAGTAATCCGCCACCTGGATTAACCCGATCTTTTACCCCGCCGGCCTATAATTGCACACTGGGGGCATCTACCCAGGACGGGTCGCCTCCATCGCTTGATCGCCGGTCGTGATATGAGTAAAGGAGGAGTTTGCATGAACCAGGATACGGCTTCCATCTCACTACCGGATGACGCAAACACCATCAAGTGGCACCCTACCAGCGACACACTGGTGGCCCTCGGCACCTATGTGCTGGTCGTGACGGGCATGGTGCTCGCGTTTCGCATTTTCACCACCGCGCAGGTAGCGCTCAACTTCATCACGTTCGGCCCGATCACCCTGGCCGGGCTCGGCGTCGCGCTACCTGTCCTATACACCCGGTTCGTGCGCCACGCCCCGCTTGCGGAACTGGGCATCACCCGGCGGCACCTGCTGCCCAGCCTTGTCCTGGGACTGTTGCTGGGGTTGGATACCTACCGGGCCACGCTTTCGACCATGGGGGTCAATTGGACCAGTGCCGTGGTGCCGATCGCGGCTATGGCGCTGAGCGTGGGTCTGTTCGAGGCCGTCTTCTTCCGGGGCTGGCTGCAGTTGCGGTTTGAAGCGGCTTTCGGCCTGGTGCCGGGTCTCGTGCTGGCCGCGCTCGCCTATAGCCTGTACCATGTGGGCTACGGGATGGCGGCAGACGAGATGGTCTTCCTCTTCGGCATGGGGCTGATCTTCGGCGGCATGTTCCGCCTGACGAAGAATATCGCGGTTCTATGGCCCTTCTACACGCCGGTAGGCGGACTCTACGAGAACCTGCGGTCGGGCTTAACTATGCCGTTCGCAGCCACCTATGGGTTCCTGATCACCTTAGCCCTGATGTTCGGGGTAATCGTGTTTGCCGCAGTATGGCAGAGCAGGCGGCGGGGGCACGGGAAGCAGACCAGGGTGCAGCCTACACTACCGGCCTAGCTTCGCAAGCACGCCGCGGCCGCGAACCGGGAACGACGGCGGGCGCCGGGTTAGCGCGCGGACTCGATATAGCGTTCGGCGGCGGCGATGCGTTCGGAGATCGGGGGGTGGCTATAGAAGAGGAAGCGCACCCAGGCGGGCGGCGTGGCGTCGCTAAGGTTCTGCCCGGCCAGCTTCGCCATCACCGACTGGAAGGCGCGGGGCTTGCGGGTGAGGCGCAAGGCGTAGTCGTCGGCGGCGCGCTCCATGCGCCGGGTGAAGGCGTTGGTGAGGGGCAGCAGCACCAGGCCGAAGGCCGACAGCACGCCCACCAGCAGCGGGAAGGCCGCCGGGTCGGCGATGCCGTGGAAGCCGAAGGCCGTCACCGCCGCGCGCAACGCCTGCGCCGCCAGCCACATCCCCGCCACCATGAGCACGGCCTGTAACGCGATGCCGCGCCAGAGGTCGCCGTGGACCTGGTGGGCCAGCTCGTGGGCCAGCACCGTCTCGATCTCGTCGGGCGTGTAGTCGCGCAACAGCGTATCGCCCAGGATCACCCGCCGCGTGGGGCCGAGGCCGGTGAACATGGCGTTTGCCGCTGTGGTGCGCCGGCTCAGGTCCATCACATACACGCCGCGCACGGGGCTCCCCGCCTGGGCGGCCATGGTCATGAGGCGCCCGCGCAGATCTTCGTCTTGCAGCGGCGTGAACTTGTTGAACAGCGGCATGAGCAGGACCGGGGCAAGCTGGCCCAGCACAATCGTGAGCAGGATGAGCAGCCCGGCCATCAGCAGCCACCAGGTGTCGGGGAAGGTGCGCAGCAGCCAGTAGAGCAGCAGGGCCAGCGGCAGCCCCAGCACGGCGCTCAGCACCAGTTCCTTCACCTGATCGGCCACCCAGCCGCCGGGCTGCTGCGTCGAGAGGCCATAGCGCCGGGGCAGCACAAACCCCTGGTAGTAGTCGAGCGGCAGGCTGATCAGCGTATAGGCGCCGCCCGCCACGACCAGGTAGATGACCAGCGCCACCCCCCACCACCCGGCGGGGCTGACCTGCTCGGCGAAGTCGCGCACGCCCGCCGAGAGGCCGCTGACCAGGAAGGCGATCAGCAGCAGCGCGCCCAACCCCAGTTCGACAAAGAACAGCCGGCGGCTGATCCCGGCATAGATCCGTGCCGTCTCCTGCCGTGCGGCATCCACGACCGGCGCCTGATCAGGAGCACTACTCGTCTCCTGACTGCTGACGGCTGACGGCTGACGGCTGGCGGGTTCAATCATCGGCATAAGGCTCGATATGGGCGCGATTCCGTAGCTCGCCGGGGTCGAGCACCAGCAGCGTGCCCCGGCTTTCGACGGCCACGACGCCGGCATCGACGAAGCGGTTCAGCGTCGCGGTGAGGGTTTCGCGGGTGGTGCCGAGCAGGTTCGCCATTTCCTGGTGGGTCAGGGCCAGCGGCAGGCGCACATGCCCGCTGCCGTTCTGCGGCTCGCCGCGCTCGGCCACCTGATCGACCAGGAAGCGGGCCAGGCGGGTGCTGACATCGGCAAAGGCCAGGCTCTCGACCTGGCGCTGGGTCTGGATCAGGCGCTGGCCGATGGCCTGGGTGACTTTGAAGGCCATGTCGGGTTGATCGCGCATGAGAGCCGCGAAGTCGGCCAGGCCCATCACAGCTACGGTGGCGTCGTCCAGGGCCTCGGCAAACACCTGGCGGGCCGCGGGATTCACCAGCGCCGTTTCCCCGAACATGTCGCCCGGTTCCATGATCGCCAGGGTGATCTCGCGGCCCTCGTCGGACAGCATATAGAGCTTGACGCGCCCGCTGCGCAGCAGGTAGATGCGGTCGCTGGGGTCCCAGGCCGTGAAGATCGTTTCGCGGCGGCGAAACTGGTTGTGGACCACTTTCGCCGCCACGGTCTGGAGGGTGGCATCGTCAAGGTCGCGGAAGATCTTGATGCGCTTGAGATACCAGATTTTGTCACTTGGCGCGGGCAGAGCCACGGTCTAACGCCATTCAGCTATGACCGCCCGCTGCACGACCAGCGGCGTCTCCGGGTCCCCACCGGTCAGATCGACCGCCACGGCTTCGCGCCCGAACCAGGCGATGGTGCCGTGCAGTTCCTCCCCGCTTTCCAGCACCAGGACGACCGGCTCCTGGGTGCGCTGGCGGTCGGCGACGAAGCCGGTCAGGCGCTTGCGGAAGTTATCGCGGCGCTTGACCAGATCGTCCACCGGCACTTCAAAGTACTGGGCCAGTTTGGCGAGCATGGCGTCATCCTCGCCCATACGCCGGTGCTTGACCTCCAGCAGATGCACGTCTTTCGACGAGAGGCCGGTGGCGTCGGCGATCTCCCAGGGCGTGACCCCGCCCTTGGTGGCGCGCATGAACTTCAGATAGTCGCTGAGGCTCATGTCTCGCTCTCCGCGGCAGCCGACGGTGCGGCGGACTCGCCTTCCGCCGGGGCGCCGGCCACAGCCTCCGCCTGCGCGGGTGCTTCATCGGATGCGCTGAGGCCGCCCGCCGGGCCGGACGCCGCGGCTTCCACGGGCGCCTCCGCACCGGCGCCCTCGGGCGCGACAAACTGCGGCGTGGCCGCGCCCGCGAAGGGCGCCACCTCTTTAGCATCCCCGGTCGCGGCAGGCTGTTCGCCGGTGCCGGGCGCGGTGCGCTGGTAGTAGGCCACGGCGAGCTTGCGCAGGATCACCTGCTCGGCTTCATCAGCGCCTTCTTGCTGCAGCGTGATGGTGTAGGGCGTGAAATCGACGATCCGCCCGTTGAACACCTCGCCGTTGAACAAGACCACCCGGAACTGCGACCCCTGGGCGCGCTGCTCAGTCAGATAAACCGCCTCCCGGTCGTCCTTGAGGCCGGGCCACTGCCCGAAATGCACCTT
>CBJNAR010000400.1:0-4716 GCA_966434075.1 uncultured bacterium | reverse complement strand
GCAAATCAGGCTCATCTGTGGCGCAATTGATTCCGGCGCCGGCCTGATCATAGCGCCTAGCGCAAGCCCGCGAACAGGTCGGTTTCGATGGCCCGGCCCCCGTTGACGGTGCTGTAGGCGCGATAGTAGAATGCCTGGTCCCACAGGAGGTGTTGCTGCTCCGGCGCGAGGCGGTCGAGTTCGCGATAGACTACCATCTGGGTGCGGTGGCAGTTGATGGCCCGCCAGACCGTTTGCCGGTAGGCGGCGGTGTCCAGGCGCGTCGTGGCGTTCCACTCTTCGCCCCAGCTTCCGCGCCGCTCCACGCCGTCCACGTGCATCACCAGGTCCCCGAACACCGACTGGTAGGCGGCGCCTTGCGCTCGGGTGTAGGCCATGAAGTAGAATTTGGCGGTGGCGTGCGGCGGCAGGTCCCCGGTGGGGGCGTAGTTGGCGTCGGCGGCGGAGATCGCGGCGGTGAGCGCGAACTGCGAGATGGCGATATGGTCGGGGTGGCCGTAGGCGCCGTCGGGCGGAAAGGTGAGGATGACCTGCGGGCGCAGGCGCCGGATGTGCCGCGCGATTTTGGCGACGACCTCGCGCGGGTCGGCCTGATCCAGGTCGCCGTCGATATAGTCGAGGAAGGCGACCTCGCGGATGCCCAGGACGGCGGCGGCGGCCTCCAGTTCGGCGGTGCGGATGCGGCCCAGGGCCTCCAGGCCGGGATTTTGCGCCGGGTCGCCGGGCCAGCCGCGCTCGCCCCGCGTGGCCGTGACGAGGTAGGTCTCGACGCCCTCGGCGGCATAGCGGGCCAGCGCCCCGCCGTTGCCCAGCGACTCGTCGTCGGGATGGGCCAGGATCGCCAGCAAGCGTAGGGGTTCCTCCATTGTGCGTGTCCTCCTGTTGTCGTGTGCTTTTCCCCCTTATCATACGCCCGGAGTCAATAGGCCCGCCTGTTAGCCCATTATATGCACCGCGGAGACGCAGAGGACGCAGAGGTTTTTAGGACGGCTTCGTGCGCCGGCACTCCGAGCGGAGCGCAGCGGGTCGTTTGGAACCGGCAGGAGACGAGATTCTTCGCTGCGCTCAGAATGACAAGGACACCCGTGTCACTCTGAGCGGCGCGAAGGATCTCGCCTGGAACCGGCAGGAGACGAGATTCTTCGCTGCGCTCAGAATGACAATGGACAGGGGAAGCGTACCGGGAGTACTCATCTTAAAAATCTCTGCGTTCTCTGCGTCTCTGCGGTGCAGATAAACGCCTGACAGGCGGGCCTATTGCAATTGCTGAGGTTGCATAGTAGAATGGCGCGCAAGGGCGCGCGGTAACGGATCATGGGCAAGCGGCACAAGGGGGTCCACCATGACAGGAAAGACGCGAGGGCTGGTGCGTTGGGTCGCGGGCGGCATCGTGGGGATGGCACTGGTGGCAGGCGCGGTTGCCAGTCCGCCGGCTAGTCTGGCCGGGCCGCCGCCCCCGCAGGCGGCGCCGACCGGGCAGGCGGTGCCCGGCGTGGCGGGCACGATCTACTACGGCGCCGTTCCGCCGGGCGGGGGCATGAACAAGCCGGTGATCGTCTTCGTCCAGGGGCTGCACGGCCAGGCCAGCGGCTGGTGGACGAACGGCAACGACATGTATGCCGACGCCTACAACGCCGGTTTCCGCACCGCCTTCGTTGACCTGACTGACGCGAGCGGCACCGGCGGCAGCATCTGGACCAACGGGCGGATGCTGGCCGGGCAGTTGGGCATCATCACCGCCCACTACGGCGTGAGCAGCGTCAACGTCGTGGCGCACAGCAAGGGCGGCCTCGACACCAACGCGGCCATCGTGCATTACGGCGCGGGGCCGCGCGTGCAGACGCTGTTCCAACTGGCCTCGCCCAACTGGGGGTCGCAACTGGCCGACCTGTCGTATAGCTGGTGGGGCGGGTGGCTGGCGGCCATCCTGGGCCAGCGCGACGACGCCGTGTACTCGCTGCAAACCGGCCAGATGAGCTACTTCCGCAGCGTCACCGACAGCCGCGCCGAGAACGGCTATGTGCACTATGCCACCAGCGCGGGCACCAGCCACGGCTCGCTGTTCGGCAAGCTCTGGTGGGGCGGGGCCTACCTGCAACCCTACGGCGACAACGACGGCGCCGTGACCCTGACCAGCGCCCATCTCCCGCTCGGCACCCACGTCTTCACCGACAGCCGGCTGGACCATGACGGCATGGCCGTGGGCCACAACACCTGGAGCCGGGTGCTGCCCTATGCCACCAGCCTCTGGCGCGGGGCGGCCCCGGCGCAACAGCCGCCCCCGGCGCGCGCGCCGGTCGCGGCGCCCGATCCCTATGCCGCGCTCAACGCCGCCGACATCATCCGCGGCGGGCCGCTGGCGGGCCGGGCCGTGGAACGCTTCCCGGTCGAGAGCGGCGCCCAGGCGCTGAACGTGGCCGTGCTGGCGCCGGGCCCGCTGACCGTCAGCCTGCGCGCCCCCGACGGACGCCGGTATCGCCCCACTGCCGTGAGCAGCGGCGACACAAACGTGCCGCTGGGCACCGCCACGCAGCATATCTTCCAGATCGCGGCGCCCCTGGCGGGCGAGTGGCAGGCCGAGATCGGCGCGGCGGCGCCCGTGGCCCTGGCCCGCCCCGCGCCGCCCGGCGCCTACCTGCTGGTGGCCGAGATCCAGAGCGACCTGCGCGTGGACTTGAGCCGCCCCGCCGGCCCGCCCACCTTCGCGCCCGGCGCCGCGCCGCAGTTCCAGGTGGCCGCGCGCGACCGCGCCGGGAGCCTGGCCGGCGTGCAGACCGAAGTCCACCTGAGCGGCGACAAAGGGGCGCCCGGTTCCACCACGCGCCAGGGCGCTACGCCACGCGTGGCGCTGCCCACCGCGCCCGGCGTCTACAACCTCAGCCTGACCGTGCGCGGCCTGGATCGGCGCGGCCTGCCGTTCGAGCGCAGCCTGACCACCAGCTTCGGCGTGGGCGCCCTGCCCGCGCAGCCCTGAGCGGGCGGCACCCGCGTACCATCATTCTGAGCGGAGCAAAGAATATCGTCGCGCAAGGGGCGCAACAACGAGACTCTTCGCTGCGCTCAGAGTGACAAACCTCAGCATCCATCGTCATTCTGAGCGGAGCGAAGAATATGTCTCGTAAGAGGCGCAACGACGAGACTCTTCACTGCCCTCAGAGTGACAAATCCAAGCAACCATCGTCATTGTGAGCAGGGCGAAGAATTTCCGTCTGGCGGACCAGCGCCGAGACTCTTCGCTGCGCTCAGAGTGACAAGGGTGAGGGGGCGCGCCCGTGGCGGGCGCCCGGCGATGCCCGGCGGTGCGCCAGTGTGCCCGATGGTCCCTGCCGGGGCGGGCCAGGAGACCATTGCGCCGGGTTGCGCGATTCCGTATCCTGGATTCGGTGTCCGTGTCGGGTCCCCGCACCAGGGGCCTGGAGGCGCTGATACGGCCCCGCCGGTCTTGCCCGCAAGACCCCACCCGCCATACATCGCCGGTCAGGACGGCGCGGTCGCCGTCGGAAATATCGTGGAGCGAACATGCCGGAGTCCATCCAGCGTCCCGCGCGGCTGCTGATCGTCGACGATCAGGCGGCCAATATTCGCCTGTTGGAATGCACGTTGCAGGAGATCGCGGGCCTGACACTGGTCACGACCACCGATTCGACGCAGGCGCTACCGCTCTATCTGGCGGTGCGCCCGGACGCCATCCTGCTCGACCTGCGCATGCCCGGCCTCGACGGGTTCACCATCCTGGAGCAACTGCGCCCGCTGGTCCCGGCCAACGAATATCTGCCGATCCTGGTGATCAGCGCCGACATCACCCCCGACGCCAAGCTGCGCGCGCTGGCGCTGGGTGCCACCGAGTTTCTGTCCAAGCCCTATAATCCGCGCGAAGTCGAGTTGCGCGTGCGTAAGATGCTGGAAGCGCGTTTTCTCCATCAGCAGTTGGAGATCCAGAACCAGGTGCTGGAACAGCTGGTCTCCGAGCGCACGCGGGCGCTGGAAGAGGCGCAGGTGGAGATCCTGGAACGGCTGGCGCTGGCCGCCGAGTATCGCGACGACGACACCGGCCAGCACACGCAGCGTGTGGGCCACCTGGCCGCCCTGCTGGCGCAGGAATTGGGCCTGGGCCGCGGCCAGGTCGAACTGATCCGCCGGGCCGCGCCGTTGCATGATGTGGGCAAGATCGGCGTGCCCGATCATATTTTGCTCAAACCGGGCAAATTGACCCCGGCGGAATATGCCCAGATCAAGCTGCACACGACCATCGGTGCCGAGATCCTGTCGGGCGGGCGCTCGGAACTGATCCGCACGGCACAGCAGATCGCGTTGACGCACCACGAGCGCTGGGACGGCACCGGCTACCCGGCGCGACTGGCGGGCGAGGCCATTCCCGCGGCGGGGCGCATTGTCAGCGTGGCCGATGTGTTCGACGCGCTGATCCACGCCCGGCCCTACAAGCCCGCCTGGCCGGTGGAGCAGGCGGTGGCCGAGATTCGCCGGCAGAGCGGGGCGCAGTTTGACCCGGCCATCGTCGCGGCCTTCTTGCGCGTGCAAGACACGCTGGGCGGCCCCGAGGCGCTGCTGGAGGCGCCGCCCGCGTTTGGCCGCCCGCACGCCGTCCCGGCCTATCGGGCGGGCATTTCCGCCTGAGCCACGACGGGCGCCGTCCCCGCCCCTTGTCATTCTGAGCGCAGCGAAGAATCTCGTCACGTGGGGCGAGCGCCGAGACTC
>CBJNAR010000399.1:0-4716 GCA_966434075.1 uncultured bacterium | reverse complement strand
GGGCCGGCCCGCGTTCATCAGCGTGGGCGAGTTGGGCAGGAACTCCAGCGAGCGCATCAGGCGATAGAAGCGATCTTCCCAGAGATCCACGTCGGCCCCGTAGCGGCCCTCGGCCTCGGCCAGGTTGCGCGCCACGCGGTGGAACATCTCCTCCGGGGTCTCGATCACCTTGCCGGCCTCGTCCTTGACGAGGTAGCGGCGTTCGAGCACGGTGACGGCGTTCTTCGCCAGGGGCACGCTGACATCAGGCTGATGTGCCGTGCCCGGCGACGCCGGTTTGGTCTTTGCCATCTTCACTTCACTCCATACTAACCAGGATGTAATGCAGGGGCCGGCCCGTCACGCCGGAGATCGTTCGCTGCGGGTATCGCGCTGCAAGAGCGCCTCAATCGCCTGGCCCATCTCCGCCAGATCGGCAAAGTTGAGGTACACCGAGGCGAAGCGGATATACGCCACTTGATCGATCTCGCGCAGGCGGTTAAGCACCAGGTCGCCAACGACTTTGGCTGGCACTTCGTTCTGGCCCAGGCCGAAAAGCTCGCTTTCGACGCTGTTCACGGCATTCTCGATAGTCGTAGCGCTCACCGGGCGCTTGGTGCAGGCGAGCCGGATGCCGGATTCGATTTTGCCGCGGTTGTATTCCTCGCGCAGGCCCTCTTTCTTGACGATCATCAAGTTCACCGGTTGCACCCGCTCGTAGGTGGTGAAGCGCTGGCCGCAGTTGTTACAGCGCCGCCGGCGGCGGATGCCGTCGCTATCGGGGGTCTCCCGCGTATCGAGAACTTGCGATTCGCCTTTATGACAATACGGACAGCGCATAGCTTCCCCGGCAGGTGGTGACGCCACCAGTCACGCGATAGAGACCGGTGCCGCACCGGTCCCGTAACGGATAAATTTCGCGCCCTATACTATATCTAGATCGCCAAGCGGCATCGAACACAACATCTAGGGCGATTGTAGCACGCTTTCCGGGATATGTCAATACTTCTACCGGCGGAATCGGGGCATATCGAGCCCCGAAATCCGGTCAGCTAACGACCGCTTGCGCAACGCATGCCCTGGGGAATGGGCCGGGAGGCCGGAGGAACCGGCGGAGAGGGGAGCAGCGAACCGGGAGGCCGGGCCGGGAGGTGCGCTCTCCCGACCCCGGCCTCTCCCAACGGCGCTAAACGTGGGCGCGCCAGTAGGCCAGCAGATCGCGGATGGTCTGCTCGAAGGGAATGGTCGGCTCCCAGCCGGTAGCTTTCTGGAATTTGCCGGCGTCGGCCCAGAGGATTTTCACGTCGCTGGGGCGCATGCGGGCCGGGTCCTGCTTGATCTCGATGCGCGCCTTGCTCATACTCAGCAGCATATCGAGCATCTCGCCCATGCTGCGGGTCTGGCCCGAGCCGATGTTGTAGACCTCGCCGGGCGTGCCGCGCTCCAGCATCAGCCAGTAGGCGCGCACCATGTCGCGCACATCGGTGATGTCGCGCTTGCTGGTCAGGTCGCCCACATACACAATCGGTTCCTGCAAGCCCTTCTCGATGCGCGCGATCTGGCGGGCCCAGGTGGAAGGCGCAAAGTGCTCGCCGCGGCGCGGGCCGTCGTGGTTGAAGCCGCGCGAGACGATGCTCTTGACCTGGTAGCTCATCCAATACTGGTAGGCCAGCTTCTCCTGCGTCACCTTGCTCACCGCGTAGGGGCTGAGCGGGCGCAACTCGTTGGCCTCTGTCATGGGCACTTCGTTGGGGAACACCAGGCCGTACTCCTCCGACGACCCGGCGATCTGGATCAGCGGATCGAACGCGCCCTGCCCTTGCTCAGCCGCCAGGGCACGGGTCTCGCGCACCGCCTCGAAGAGATTGAGCTGGCCCATGGTGTTGGTCAGCAGCGTTTCGGCGGGGGCATTCCACGATGTCGGCACAAAGGACTGCGCGGCCAGGTGAAAGATGCGATCCGGGCGCACGGCGGCGATCAGCTTATGCACGCTGAAGGCATCCACGAGGTCGCTGTTGATCATGTTGATCTTGCCGGACACAAACGCCGCGCGAATCGTATCCACGCTGGAGACGCCGACCTCGATGAGATTGAGGTGCGGCACCAGGGTCTCCAGGTTATCGAGCCGGCTGCGCCGCCGGTAGGTGCCGAACAATTCGATATCGGGCTTGCCAAAAAGCATGTCCGCCATATGGCTGCCGGCAAAACCGGTGATACCAGTAATCAGAACTCTCAAGGGGTTTCCTCCGTTTGTTACCAGTTTTAAAACGCTGCCGGTGGTCCTACCGGGCGCCGGCACGAGCGCATTAGCCACAAGGCGGGGGCCGGTCCGCCGCACCGGCCCATGGCTACCAGGCTTGCACCTCTATCATATGCAAGGCGGGCGGGATCGACTGCAACAGGGCCCACACCCGGCACCGGGAATGCGCCGTGCCCGGTCAGCCGTTCCCGCCGTCCAGCACGTCCGTCACGCGCTCGCGCCAATCGTTCAGGATATCGCGCAGCGACTGCTGCAGGCCGATTTCCGGCTGCCACCCCGTGCGCTCGCGAAACCGGCTCGCATCACACACGATGCGGGGCACATCCGCCGGGCGCAGGCGGGCCGGATCGCGCTCGATCTGCACCGCGACCTTGCTCATGCTGAGAAAGGTATCGAGGATCGTGGAGATCGCGGTGGCCGTGCCTGAACCGATATTATACACCGCGCCGGGTTCGCCTTCCGTGATCGCCAGGTGATACGCGCGCACCATATCGCGCACATCGGTGAAATCCCGTTCGGCGCTCAGGTTGCCCACCCGCAGGATCGGCTCCTGCAAACCGGCCTCGATAGCGGCCACCTGGCGGGCGAAGGCGGCGGTTACAAACTGCTCGCTCTGGCCGGGGCCGATATGATTAAACGGACGCACGCGGATGATCGGCAGCTTATAAGCCACAAAATACTGCAGGCCCAGCATATCCTGCGCGATCTTGCTGACCGCGTAGGGATTCTCCGGGCGGAACGGCGTATCTTCGTTAACGGGCAAATCCTCGGGCCGCACATGCCCGTATTGCTCGCTGCTGCCGATCAGCAAAATGCGCGGCGCCAGGCCCAACTCCTGCACCGCGCGCAACACGTTCAATTCGCCGACGACATTGTTGACCAGCGTTCCCTGCGGATCGCGCAGGGCCTGCTGCACAATAGCCTGCGCCGCCAGGTGAAAGATAAAGTCGGGGCGCAGCTCCGCCAGCAGATCGCGCGTGCCGGCGTAGTCCAGCAGGTCCACCGGCGCCATCCGGATCCGGTGTTGCGTGGCCCAGGTACTGTCCAGCGGGCGCCGTCCGGTGTCGCGGCGGCGCCCGGAGGGTTCCCCAGGCGTGGAACCCTCCGGCGTTGCGGCTTTGTGGGGGCGCGTCGTCCCCCACAACTCCCAGCCGGTGACCTGCGCGAGGTGCGCCACCAGGTAGCGCCCCGCGAAGCCCCCGGCCCCGGTGATCAATGCGCGCATCGGTCGCTCCGCAGTGGGCGAGAGCGGGTTCAACCGCGCGAACCGACCAGTTGGCGGCCGGCGGAGGTGTCGCTACCCGACTCGCCGAGTCCGGCTTCCGCGCGCAGGATCGCGGCCTTGTCCGAATTCTCCCACGGCGCGTCGATATCGGTGCGGCCAAAGTGCCCGAAGGCGGCGGTGGCGCGATAGATCGGGCGGCGCAGCTTCAGGTCGCGGATGATAGCGCCGGGCCGCAGGTCGAAGTGCTTCTTGATCAATTCGACGATGACATCGTCGGACACCTTCCCCGTGCCGAACGTCTCGACCGAGATGCTGATCGGGTGGGCCACGCCGATGGCATAGCTAAGCTGGATCTCGAAGCGCTCGGCCAGGCCGGCGGCGACGACGTTCTTCGCCACATAGCGCGCGGCATAGGCCGCCGAGCGATCCACCTTGGTCGGGTCCTTGCCGCTGAAGGCGCCGCCGCCGTGGCGGGCCACCCCGCCGTAGGTATCAACGATGATCTTGCGCCCGGTCACGCCGGCATCGCCCATCGGGCCGCCGATCACGAAGCGCCCGGTCGGGTTCACGTAGAACTTGGTCTGGTCATCGAGCAGTTCGGCGGGCACCACGGCGCGGATCACCTTCTCGATGATCTCTCGCTCGATCTCCTCGTGGCTGACATGCGGCGCGTGCTGGGTCGAAACGACTACGGCGTCCACCCGCTTAGGCTTGCCGTAGCTGTACTCAACCGTGACCTGGGACTTGCCGTCGGGGCGCAGCCAGGGCAGCACCTTGCTGCGGCGCAACTGCGACAGGCGGCGGGTCAGCCCATTCGCCAGCGAGATGGTCAGCGGCATCAGTTCGGGCGTCTCGTCGCAGGCAAAGCCGATCATCATGCCCTGGTCGCCGGCGCCCAGCGCCTCGACCTCGGCGTCGGTCATCTCGCCGGTCTTGTGCTCCAGGGCCTCGTCCACGCCCTGGGCGATGTCCTTGGACTGCTCCTTGATCGAAACAATCACGTTGCACGTCTCAGCGTCAAAACCGTACTTGGCGCGCGTGTAGCCAATATCGTTGATCGTGTCGCGCACCAGTTTGGGAATATCGACCCAGCTCTTGGTGGTGACCTCGCCCATGACCAGGACCATACCGGTGGTGGTCGCCGTTTCGCAGGCCACGCGGCTGTTCGGATCCTGATCCAGCATGGCGTCCAGGATCGCGTCCGAGATCTGGTCGCACAGCTTATCGGGGTGGCCTCCCGTCACCGACTCCG
>CBJNAR010000398.1:0-4717 GCA_966434075.1 uncultured bacterium | reverse complement strand
GCGGCACCTCGGTGAGGCGCCAGACGGTGTGACTGCGGACGCCGCCGGTGCTGTCGCTCACCAGCACGTGGGGTTCGTCAAACCCGATGATAGTCATCTGTGCGGTGAGCGGCATGCCGCGGAAAGAGCCGAGCGCTTCGATCTGCGCGCCCTGCCCGCGCTCCTGCGCGCTGAGCAGCCGGACGCTCTTGAAGTGGGTCTGCATCCGCGGCACGTTGTGATAGTCGGCCACGAAGTCAAAGACCCGTTCGATGGGCGCGTCGATCAGGATAAAGTGGGCGATACGCTGCATGCCGCCACCTACGGCTGGTCGGGCAGGTTGACGTAATAGACCAGGCCGATCGCGCCGGGGCCTAAGTGGACCGACACGACCGGGCTGACCGGGCTGAGGTACATGTCGCGCACCTGCGGCATGCGCGCCAGGATGCGTTTGCGCAATTCCTCGGCTTCGGCCTCGGCCTGCGCGTGGCCCAGCGCCGCGGTATACGGCTGCGTGCCCACATGCTCGGCCATGATGTCCAGGATGCGGTCGAGCGCCTTGCGCTTGGTGCGCACGCGCTCCAGCGGTTGCAGCATGCCGTCGCGGACGGTGAGCACGGGCTTGATTTGCAGCATAGTGCCGATCATCGCCTGTGCGCCGCCGATCCGCCCGCCGCGCTGCAAGTACTCCAGCGTATCGACCACCAGCAGCACCTGCATCCGCTTGACCAGTTCTTCGATCAACGCCACGCATTCGTCATGCGACTTCCCCGCGGCGGCGGCCTGCGCCCCGGCGATGACCTGCAAGCCGGTGCCCATCCAGGCCGACAGGCTGTCGATCACCGTCACTTTCACCCCGTCGCTCTCGACCATCTGGGCGGCCAGACGCGCCGAATTGATCGTGCCGCTCAGCTTGTGCGACAGGGTGACACAGATAATGCTGTCGTGATCCTGGGCCAGGCTCTTGTAGGCGCGCAGAAACTCTTCCGGGCTGGGCTGCGAACTCGTCGGCAGCGTGTGCGACTCTTTGAGCCGCCGGAAGAAATCGTCGGTGTCGAGGTCGGCGTGTTCGCGGAAGCTTTCCTGGCCGACCTGCACGGTCAGGTCGGCGATCCGGAGATCGTATTTGGCGATCAATTCCTCGGGTACGTGGGCGGTGCTGTCCGTGACAAAGCCAATACGGGCCATTGGCGGGGAACCTCCTAGATTGCGGGCTAATGCACGAGCACGCTGGTGAGCAGCCAGAGCAGGGCCAGGGCGCCGGCCAGCATCAAGCAGACCAGGCCCAGTTTCCACAGCACCCCGGCCAGCCACAGGCCGCGCCCGTGTTCGGCGTGCCGTAAATGGCCGCCTTCGAGGCGCGCCCGCGCCGCGTCCGGCGGCTCCAGCTTGGCGACATAGCGCAGCCACCAGGCGCGCCGGCAATAACTATAACTACCGAGTTCGCTCGCCCGCACGATGTACCCGGTGGATCGGGGGCGATTGGGTGGAGTGGCCGCAGCCGGTGCCTCCTTAGGGGCAGGCGGGCCGCTGACCGGCCGGACCGCGCGCCGGCGCGGTGGCATCGAATCTACGCTCCCTCGCCGTCGTCGCCGGCGGGCATGTAGCCCGGCAGATCGACAGTGGTCCCGGCGGGGAGATGCTGGGCCAGGGCCTGGGTCAAGATCTGCTGCTGGATGGCAAAGGTGAGGTCGCCCCGCGTCCGTTCGAGCACGCCGCGCACCATGTCGGTGGTGCGGCGCAGCCCGTTCGTCACGGCGTCGGGATAGTCGATGGTCACCAGCAGGCTATAGATCTCCTCCATGACCCCCAGCACCTCTTCGCCGCGCGCCAGTTGGCCGTGGCGGATGATGTCGAGGACGTAGCGGCGCATCTCGCCCGCCGCCTCGCCCAACCCGTTCAGGTAAGGCGCGGCCTCGACGCCCAGGTCCGCCGCCCCCGGCACAGTCTGCCCGGCCACCACGGCGTGGATGATGCTGGCCTCGGCGAATTCCTTCTGCGCGTCCTGCACGTAGCCGGTCCAGTAGATGTCGGGCGCGGCGGCCAGGTCCGTGCGGGTGGCGGCCACCTGGGCGGCGGCCTCGGCCAGCAACTCGCGCGCCCGGTCGAACTCGGCGCGGTGCGTGGCGCGCACCGACTGGGCGCAGTTGCGGATCGTGGCCCGCGAGTCGGCCAGCGCTTTTTCGCGGGCGCTGTTCTTGGCTTCCAGATCGCGCAGCAGCGCGTCGCCGATCTGCTCCAGGTGCCGGCTAATGTTCACGGCGCCGCTCATTCGGCCTTCGGGGGCGTGCGCTTATTCGCCGGGGGCGCATAACCGCGGCTGCTGCGCCGCCGGGCGGGCCCGGTGGGGGCCACCGGCACCTTCACCTCGGGCTGCCGATCCGCGCGCCGCGCCGCCACGGTGCCGCGGGCGTTCTTGCCGCCGGTCGGGGCCGGCGGTTGCCGGCGCTCGCGCACGGCGCGCACGACGAACCAGGCCACCAGGGCGAGGATAATCAGCGCGATCGGGATGTCGAAGGGGCGCAACGCCTCGCGCACATCGCGCGGGTTCCATGTCCAGCCCGCCCACGCCAGCAGGAACGACCAGGGGAACGAGCCGAGGAAGGTGTAGAGCAGGAACTTGGGGAAGTTCATGCGCGCCACGCCCGCCGGGAAGGAGATAAAAGTCCGCACGATCGGCACCAGGCGCGAGAAGAACGCCGTGGCCTCACCCCAGCGCGCGAACCAGCGGTCCGCGGTGTCCAGGTGGTGATGGTTGATCAGGATGTACTTGCCGTACTTTTCGATCAGCGGCCGCCCACCCAGCGCGCCCACCCAGTAGGCCAGTGCGGACCCGAGGGTGCAACCGATGGCGCCGGCCAGCCCGGCGATCACCAGATCGACCCAGCTATGGACCAGGTAACCGCCCGAGAGGGGCATGATTACCTCGCTCGGCAAGGGAATGCAGGCGCTCTCGATCGCCATCATCACGACGACGCCCAGCCAGCCGACCGTGTGATACAACCCTTCGATAAAAGCCCAGAGCTGGTTTTCCAAACCGTGCAAAAACTCCAACCGCGGATCCTCCTGTATCCCCTCGCTGATAAACCGATCCAACTCGGTGCCGGAGGCCACATCCATCCGGGCACATCGCGCGCTAATTGTAACCGATAGCCGGGCGGCAAGCAAGCGCCCTGGCTCGCAGCCACGCACAAGTTCACCTTGAAGCAACGAAGGACGCGAAGGGTGTTATTTTGGTTGTGTTCTGCACGCTTTAGCGCCTTCGCGGTGTAGATCCGGCGGCACCGGGCACCGCCGATCCCCGGTCGGCGGTGCTCAGCCGCGGTGCGTCTCGGCGCGCCAGCGGCTCTCGGCATCGGGGGAGGCGAAGACGGGGGTGAACACGCCCGTCCACTTCTGCGGGATGTCGGCGGCCGCAATCGTCTGGTTGCCGGGATAGCTCAGGCCCGGCGGCGCGGGTTGCGTGGCGGCTTGCTCCCAGGGGTTGTCGATGAACAGGCGCAGGAGGTTGCCCTGGCCGTCCACGCTGTAGCCCACCAGCAACACGTCATGCTGGCCGATGCCCAGGCGGTTAGGGTTGATCAGGATCACCGCGGGTGCGCCCAGGTCGATGGCGGCGGCCAGGTCGGCGGGGTTGCCGAAGCCATACGAATGCGCCAGGAAGCCCAGGCGGCGGGCCATGGCCGCGTTCTGGTTCTCGAAGGTGCCGCCAAAGAACGGCACCTTGAGCATCCGCGAGAAGAGATCGCGCGGGGTGGCGTAATTCCCGAAACGCGCCGGGTCGTAGACCGAGAGCGCCATGGAGGTCGAGAACGCCCCGCAGCCCATGGGGTTGTTGTAGGTATCCGGCGCCGTGTTCAACTGGAACAGGTGCACCGGGTCGCGCGGCAACCGGTGGACCACCTCACCGGCGCTCGGGTCGGCCATGCTGATCTCTCCTCCTGGCGGCGCGGGCAGGGTAACAAAAAAGCCCAGACCGGGCAGGTTTGGGCTTGGGGAGCGGGCGATGGGATTCGAACCCACGACATTCTGCTTGGGAAGCAGACACTCTGCCAACTGAGTTACACCCGCGAGCAGGGCCGGTGCGGCGGCGCGCCTCGCATAACGCGAGCGCGGGCACAACGGTGACTTGCGAGGATGATTTTACCATAATCCGCGGCGTTCGTCAACTGCTCGCCGGGCGGGTTAGTGGTCAGTAACCGGGTTCCTTGTCACTCTGAGCGCAGCGAAGAGTCTCGTCTCATCGCCACGGAGACGAGATTCTTCGCTGCGCTCAGAATGACAGATCCCGCATCCTCGCGCTAAGCTACTGACCACTGACCCCTGATCGCGCAGCGGTGCATAGCACATCACCGACCACCCGGCGCACTCGGCGCCGCGCACGTTACCTTGATCCGCAGGCGCTTTTTGGGTACAATCAGACGCTGCCCCGTTAGCAGGCAGCCACAGGAGTAGACAGCGGGCAGCGACTCCTTGCGTGCGCTGCCATCGGGAGGAACCTGTTTTGGTCAAACATTCGATCCGCCACCTTGTTGCCCTGGCCCTGGGGTTGTTGATCCTGGGCGCCGTCACTGCCTGCGGCGAGACCGCTGCGCCCACGGCCACCCCCGTGCCGACCGTGGCGCCGACCGCAACCGTGCCCAGCCTGAGTGTGCCGCGCGCCGTGGCCACCGGGGCCGCGGCGCCGATCGCCACCGGGGCCGCCGCGCCGCTGCCGCAAAGCACGTCCGTGCCGGGG
>CBJNAR010000397.1:0-4717 GCA_966434075.1 uncultured bacterium | reverse complement strand
CCGTGCTGCCCGCCCCGCTGCTGGCGATCGGCGGCGCCTCGATCGTGTGCCGCGAGTTCACGCCCGACCAGACCTTCGACCTGTTCGCGCGCCGCCCGGTCAGCCTGTTCTTCGGCGTGCCGACGATGTTCATCGCGCTGCAGGAGCACCCGCGCTGGGCCGAGGCCGACTTCTCGCGCCTCAAGATGGTGCTCAGCGGCGGGGCGCCCTGCCCGCTGCCCGTGTTCGAGCGCTTCTGGGCGCGCGGCATCGACTTCAAAACCGGCTACGGCCTGACCGAGGCCGGGCCGAACACCTTCTGGCTGCCCGCCGAAGACGTGCGCCGCAAGCCGGGCGCCGTCGGCGCCCCGCTGTTCCACGTGGACGTGCGCGTGGTCGACTCCGAGGGCCGCGAGTGCCCGGCGGACGAAGTGGGCGAACTGATCATCCGCGGGCCGCACGTCTGCGCGGGCTACTGGGGCCGCCCGGAGGAAACGGCGAAGGCCATCGTGGACGGCTGGCTCCATACCGGTGACCTGGCCCGCCGCGACGCCGACGGCTACTACTACATCGTGGGCCGCCTGAAAGACATGATCATCTCCGGCGGCGAGAACATCTACCCGGCGGAGGTCGAGAACGTGCTGGCCGCGCACCCCGCCGTGGCCGCCGTCGCGCTGATCGGCGTTCCGGATGCCAAATGGGGCGAGGTGGGCCGCGCCGTGGTCGTCACCCGGCCCGGCGTGAGTGTGGCCGAAGACGAGCTCATCGAGTTCTGCCGCGTGCGCCTGGCCCGTTACAAAGTGCCGAAGAGCGTTGTCTTCACCGACACGCTGCCGCAGACCGGCGCGGGCAAGGTCGATAAGACCCTGCTGCGCGCCCGCTACGGCACCGGCTAACGGCATGATGTAACCGGGAAAGTGAGGCAGTACCATGGCTAACACAGCGGCCAACCAATCGCATCCGAATCGCATCGCCATCGTCGGCGTCGGCAATGTCGGCGCGACGTTCGCCTACGCTCTGCTACTCAGCGGGCTGGCGTCGGAGATCGTGCTCATCGACCTGAACCGCTCGCGGGCCGAGGGCGAGGTGATGGACCTGAACCACACTGAGCCCTTCGCCCACCCCACGCGAATCTGGGCCGGGGAGTACCCCGACTGCGCGGGCGCCGCCGTGACGGTGGTGTGCGCGGGCGCCGCCCAGAAGCCCGGCGAGACCCGGCTGGACCTCGTCAAGAAGAACACCGCCATCTTCAAGACCATCGTGCCTGAGGTGGCACGGTATAACCCGAACGGCATCCTGCTCATCGCCACCAACCCGGTCGATGTGCTCACCTACGTGAGTTGGAAACTGTCGGGCCTGCCCGCCCAGCGCGTCATCGGCTCGGGCACCATCCTGGACACGGCGCGCTTCCGCTACCTGCTGAGCCAGCGCTTTGGCGTCGACTCGCGCAGCGTCCATGCCTACATCATCGGCGAGCACGGCGACAGCGAGGTGCCGGTCTGGTCGCTGGCGAACATCGCCGGGATGCGCCTGAGCGACTTCTGCGCCGCCCAGGGCCGCGACTACTCGCAGTTGGACATGGATAAGGTCTTCGAGCAGACCCGCGACGCCGCATACCAAATCATTGAGCGCAAGGGCGCCACGTTTTACGCCGTGGCCGCGGGGTTACTGCGCATTGTCGAAGCCATCCTGCGCGACCAGAATACGGTGCTGTCCATCTCCAGCCGCATCGAGAACTACTACGGCATCGACGGCGTGTGCCTGAGCCTGCCGACGGTCATCGACCGCAACGGCGTGGAGCAGGTGCTGCACCTGGCGCTCAACGAGCAGGAGATCGCCGCGCTGCACCAGTCGGCCACGGTCTTGAAGGAAACGATCGCCGAGTTGGGTCTTTCGCCCGCCCATTAGCAAGGTTCCGCCATGCCACGTATCCGCGCCAACGACATCGAACTGTTCTACGAATGGAAGGGCAACCCCGACGGCCCCGTCGTGGTGTTCGTCAACGGCCTGCTGACCGATACGGCCAGTTGGAACGCCCACCTGCCCTTCTTCGTGGAACGCTATCACTGCCTGGTCTACGATTGCCGGGGCCAGGGCCAGTCGGACAAGCCCGACCAGGTCTACGAGACCGAGATGCACACCGCCGACCTGACCGCGCTGGTCGAGGCGCTGGGCATCGCGCGGGCCTGCTTCGTGGGCCTGTCGAACGGCGGCGCGGCGCTGCTGGGCTACGCCGCCGCGCACCCGGCGCGCGTGCAGGCGCAGGTCGTGTCGGGCGCCTATGCCGCGGTCGATACGATCCTGCACGTCAAGCTGACTTCCTGGATCCGGGCGATGGAGGTAGGCGGCAGCCCGCTGCGCTTCGACGTGGCCCTGCCCTGGGTCTGGGGCGGCGGCTACCTGGAGCAGAACTACACCGGGCTGCTGGCCTTCCGCGAGAAGGGCGTCAACCTGCCCATCGCCCCGGCCACCAACCTGATCAAAGGGGCCATGGTCCACGATATCCGCGCCCAACTCCCGGCGATCACCGCGCCGACGCTGGTCGTGGTTGGCGAGGACGACGTGCTGACGCCGCCCAAGCTGGCGCGCGACATCGTCGCGGCCGTGCCCGGCGCCCGGTTGCGCGTGATGGACGGGCTGGGCCACGCGGCGGCCCTGGAACAGCCGGAGGCTTTTTGCCGCATCGTCACCGAATTCTTCGCGCAGGTCGCGGAAAGGAACTAAGTCATGCCGTTTGTGCGCGCCGGGGATCTGAACGTCCACTATATCGAACAGGGCGCGGGCACGCCCATCGTCTTTGTCCACGGCAACTGGGTGACATCGACTACCTGGGAGCCGGTGATGAACCGGCTGCCGCCCGGCTATCACGGCATCGCGCCCGACGTGCGCGGGCGCGGCAAAACCGAGGGCCCGGATTCCGACTACAGCATCCCCTCGCTGGCCGCCGACCTGCGCGCCTTTGTCGATGCGCTGGGGCTGGACCGGTTCCACCTCGTCGGGCACTCGCTGGGCACGGCCATCGCCATGCAGTTCGCGCTCGACCATCCCGAGCGCGTGCGCACGCTCACCGTGGTCGCCCCGGCCTGGGTAGACGGCATGCCGGAGGCGTTCAACAACCCGGCGGGCCAGGAAGCCCTCAAGGCCAATAAGGCGCTGTTCGGGCAGGCGCTCAAGGCGCTGGTCCCGGCGGCTCCCGCCGACGCCTACTGGCAGCGCGTGGTCGATGAGGGGCACGAGCAGCGGCTGGAAGCGTCGCTGCGCAATGTGCAGGCCTGCCTGGATTGGAAGCCGGGCGACAGGGTGGGCGAAGCGGGCATCCCCACGCTGGTGGTAGACGGCGCGCAGGACATCCTGACCGGCGGGCCGAACATCGACCGCGCCGCCGCCGCGCTCAAAGCCCGCAAGACGGTGGTGCTGCCGGATATCGGCCACTCGCCGAACATGGAAGCCCCCGATGCCTTTGTGGCGCTGTTAATCGAGCATATCAAGGAGTCCGAAAATGGCTGAGGAATCGCTGTTACCCGGCATCACGTCCGTGACCGTGCCGGCGAGCCGCCTGCAGATGCGCGTGCTCACCAGCGGGCCGGACGACGGCGTGCCCGTGATCCTGGTCCACGGCAACACGTCCGCGGCGCGCTTCTGGGAAGAGACCATGCTGGCGCTGCCCGCGCCCTATCGCGCGCTGGCGCCCGACCTGCGCGGCTACGGCCAGACCGAAGCCCTACCGCTAGACGCCACGCGCGGCCTGCGCGACTGGGCCGACGACTTGCACGCGCTGGTCAAGGCGCTGGCGCTGGGTCCGGCCCACTGGGTCGGCTGGTCCATGGGCGGGGGCGTGGTCATGCAGTACGCCATCGACCACCCGGCGGACGTGCGCTCGCTGACCCTGGTCGATCCGCTCGCGCCCTACGGCTTCGGCGGCACGAAGGATACCGCGGGCACGCCGACGTACCCGGATTTCGCCGGGTCGGGCGGGGGCACCGCCAACCCGGAGTTCGTCAAGCTGTTGCGCGAGGGCGACCGCAGCGCGGATAGCCCCACCAGCCCGCGCAACGTGATGAACACCTTCTACTTCAAGCCGCCGTTTAAGGCCGCACCCGACCGCGAAGATGTCTTCGTCACCGAGATGCTCTCGATGCGCATCGGCGACGACTTCTATCCCGGCGACATGACCACGTCCGAGAACTGGCCCGGCGTGGCGCCCGGCCCGCGCGGCATCAACAACGCCATGGCGCCCGGCTACTGCGACCTGAGCAGCTTTGCCCAGGTGACGCCGCAGCCGCCGGTGCTATGGGTACGCGGCGCCGACGACCAGATCACGTCGGACACCTCGTTCTTCGACTTCGGGTTTCTCGGCCAGTTGGGGGCCGTGCCGGGGTGGCCGGGGGCCGAGGTCTACCCGCCGCAGCCGATGGTCGGCCAGATGCGCGCCGTGCTGGACGCCTACCAGGCAGCGGGCGGGCGCTACTGGGAGAAGGTGATCGCCGATTGCGGGCATTCGCCGCATGTGGAGAAGCCCGCCGAGTTCATGGCTGCTTTGCTGGAGCATCTCCAGCACGCGGGGCGCTGAGTTATCGTACCGTATTCAGAGGAGGAGAGCATGAAACTACACGCGCACAAGGGTCAATGGCTCGTGGTGAGCCTGCTGATGATCATGAGCCTGCTGCTGGCCGCCTGCGGTGAGACGGCGGCCACCAACACGCCCGTGCCGCCCGCGGCGGCGGCGACCGATACCCCG
>CBJNAR010000396.1:0-4720 GCA_966434075.1 uncultured bacterium | reverse complement strand
CAACGAGTTTGAACGCGCCAAGGCGCTGGGCGGGGGTGAGGCGGTGCGGGCGGTAGATGCGAGCGCGGATGCGTCCCCGGCGGTGCTGGCGCACGTGGCCGCGCACAGCGCCGGCAGCGCGCGGGGCAACAACGGGGCGCGGGCCACCGCCGTCCAGCGTATGCAGCAGATGTACGGCAACCGGGCCGTGCAGCGGGTGTTGCAGCGCGCGGCGGGCAGCGAAGCGGACGAGGAGATCGGCAGCCGCATCCAGGCGCGCGCCGGCCAGGGCAGCAACCTCGACGCCGGGGTGCAGCGCCGGCTGGAGTCCGGGCTGGGCGCCGATTTGTCGAGCGTGCGCGTCCACACCGATCACGAAGCCGACCATCTGGCCCGCTCGGTCGAGGCCGTGGCCTTCACCACCGGGTCGGACATCTATTTCCGCGCGGGCACCTATAATCCGGGCACGCCGGAGGGCCTGCACTTGCTGGCCCACGAGGCGACCCACACCGTACAGCAGGCGGCGGGGCCGGTGGCCGGCACCCCGGCAGCTGGCGGCGTGGCGATCAGCGATCCGGGCGACAGCTTCGAGCAGGCCGCCGAGCAAGCCGCCGCCCGCGTGGCCCACGGTGCGCCGGCGGCACCGGCTGCCCCCGCAGCCGGGGAGGCCGCAGGCGCGGCAGTGCAGCGCGAAGCCGCACCCGAGGAAGAAGAGCCGCTGCAAGCCATGCGCCCGGCCACCTATGCCGCGGTGCAGCGCGAGGCCGCACCCGAAGAAGAAGAAGAACCGCTCCAGACCATGCGCCCAGCCACGTATGCCGCGGTGCAGCGCGAGGCCGCACCGGAGGAAGAAGAACCGCTTCAGACCATGCGCCCGCTGACCTATGCTGCTGTGCAGCGGACAGAGTCCGCTGATGAGGCGGGCGAACAGGAACAAGAAGAAGCAGCGAACTAGGCGGACGCGCCCGCCTGGTCGGGCACGGCGCGGGCGGGGTTGCCCTTCCCGGCCCGACCTCATACCTGCCAACTGGCTTTGCCGCGTGGCCCCCGAAGCGCCGGGGGCCACGGGTTTTCCGTCGCCCTCCGGAGACCCCCGCAATTTTCCGCCGTCTGCCCATCGTTACCCGACCCCCTTGCGCTGTGCGGTAGGTATCTCTGCCGGCCCGATGGCAGGATGCGCTGTGATCCTGGATTGGGCTTGTCGGCTCTGGCAGCCGGGGGCCGATTTTGCCTATAATCAACGGGAGGCGCCCGGCGTGCATCGGGGAGCCCTGGATCGATCCCTGCCCCGGCAGGGCTGGAACGGAGATCATATTATGGGGGGACGGACCACCCACTGGCCCATTGCTGCGCCGGCCGGGCAGGATAGCGGGCATCTATCCAGCTACCAGGCCCGGTTGTTTTCGATGCTACTGCGCTGGACCTTCCTGGTCTGCCTCCTCCTCGCCGCGTCGAACCTGGGGCAATTTGTCGCGACCCGAGTGTGGCCCGCGGCGCTGCTGAGCGTGGCCTACGGCGCCGAAACGGTGTTCGTCGGGCTCCTGTGGCGCCATGTCCGGCGCACCGCCGACACCCATCTGCTCACCCTCTACATCATTACCACGATGGGCGTGATCGCGCTGACAATGATGTTCGTGGTCGATGCCATCATCATTGGCAATGCCCTGGGGTTGTGCATCATGCTGCTGCTGGCGATCGTCTGGCAACCACGCGAACGCATGGTCTACTGGACGGGCCTGGCGGTGATGCTCTACGTCACGGCGGTGGGCGTGCGCGGTAGCGGGTGGTTCCCGGTGATCCCGCCCGGCCCGCTGGCCTGGAGCGGGCTGTATTTCAGCCCGGCGCTCGGCCTCATCCTGTCTGCCGGCGTCATGCAGAATTTCGCCGACCGGCTGCGCCAGGCGCTGGCGCAGAGCGAGCACGCCCGCGACGCCCTGGCCGAGTCGCACCAGGCGCTGAGCGCGCGCACCCGCGAATTGGAGGCCGAGCGCAGCGCCTTGCGCACGGCCCTGGAGGAGATCCGCGAGCGGCAGCGGGCCGAACTGGCGCTGGTCCAGGCGAAAGAGGTGGCCGAAGCCGCCAACCGGGCGAAAAGCATCTTCCTGGCGAATATGAGCCACGAGTTGCGCACGCCGCTCAACGCCATCATCGGCTACAGCGAACTGTTGCAGGAAGAAGCGCCGGCGGCGGGCTATACGGACCTGGTGCCCGATCTCAAGAACATCCAGACCGCCGGCATGCACCTGCTCGGCGTGATCAGCAGCATCCTCGATCTCTCGAAGATCGAGGCCGGGAAGATGGATCTCTACCTGGAGACGTTCCCGGTCGCCAAACTCGTGGACGAGGTCGTCAGCACCACGCAACCCTTGCTGCGGCAGAACGGGAACAGCCTCACCGTGGACTGTGCCCCCGACCTGGGCCCCGCGCATACCGACCGGCTCAAAACCCGCCAGATCTTGTTGAACCTGCTCAGCAATGCCACGAAGTTCACCGACCATGGGGCCATCACGCTGACCGCGCGGCGCGAAGCGGCCCCCGGCGGCGCGTGGCTCGTCTTTGTCGTGGCCGATACCGGCATCGGCATGAGCGCCGCGCAGATCGGCGAACTGTTCCAGCCGTTCATGCAGGCCGATCCATCCACCACGCGCAAGTACGGCGGGACGGGGCTGGGGCTGGCCCTGTGCCGCCGGCTCTGTGAAATGCTGGGCGGCACCATCGGCGTGGTCAGCGAACTGGGGCAGGGCGCCGTCTTCACCGTGCGCCTGCCCGTCGAGCGGGCCGCGCCGGATGCCGCCCGGCCCGCCGCGCCGGACGCACCACGTGAGTAGTAGCGTTTGCCGCCCGGTAAGGGTATACTGAGGGACGCCGGGAACCATGCCGCTGCCGGGGCCGCGCTCTGCCGGGCGCCGCGGAAGCGCGCCCGGCGTGAGGAGGCCCATGCCCTATCGTACCAGCCCGCAGACCGCCGCGCGCAAAGCCGCCATGCGGGGCCGCATCCTGGCCGCGGCGCGCCGCCTGTTCGCCGCCCACGGCTACGAGGCGACGACTATCCAGGCCATCGTGCAGGCGGCGGGCACCTCGATTGGGAACTGCTATTTTTACTTTCCCAACAAAGAGGCGCTGCTGCTGGCCGTGGCCGCCGAGGTCATGGACGAGGTGAGCGGGGCCATGGACGCGGCGATGGCGCGCGTGCCGCCGGGACCGGGCCGGGCTGCCGTGGCCCTCTACACGGGCGCGACCGTGATCCTGGCGCAGCCCGATCTGGCCCGCCTGGTGCTGGCCGAAGCCGCCCACCCGACCCTGCGGCCCCTGGCCGTCGCGCGGTTTACCGGGCGCATCCGGCAGTTTTTCGCCGCCAATCCGGCGCTGCTGGGCGACCGCGACCCGGCGCTGGTCGTGGCGGCCTGGCAGGGCACCCTGTTCCACGTGCTGGAGGTGGGGCTGGCTGGCGAGGTGCCGGTCGACGGCCCGGCCATCGGGCGCTTCCTGGCGCGCTGGAACCTGCAAGCCCTCGGCCTGCCGCCGGAGGCCGTGGACGCCGCCCTGGCGGTGCTCGATACGATTGACTTACCCGTCTCTAGCGAGGTGCCGCATGGCGCAGATCCTGATTGTCGACGACGATAAGCGCCTGACCGATATGCTGCGCCGGACGCTGAGCCACGAGAGGTGGAGCGTTGCCGTCGCCAACAGCGGGACCGAGGCCCTGCCGCTGCTGACCGGCTCGGAGGCCGAGCTGGCGATCCTCGATGTCGCCATGCCCGGCATGGATGGCTTCGAGGTGCTGCGGCGGATGCGCGCGGCGGGCAGCGCCATCCCGGTGTTGATGTTGACGGCGCGCGACGCCGTGGAGGACCGCGTGACCGGGCTGGAGTTGGGCGCCGACGATTATCTGATCAAGCCCTTCGCGCCCGAGGAACTGGTCGCGCGGGTGCGCGCCCTGATGCGCCGGCTGGTTCCCTCGCGCGAGATCCTCACCTACGCTGATCTGCGACTCGATACCGCCGGGCGGCTGGCCTCGCGCCAGCTTCGCCCGATCTCGCTCAGCACCACCGAGTACGCGCTGCTTGAATATTTCATGCGCCACCCGGAACAGGTGTTGCTGCGCGGCCAGATCATGCAGCAGGTGTGGGGCTATGACTTCGGCGGCGACTCGAACGTGCTGGAGGTCTATGTCGGCTACCTGCGCCGCAAGCTCGAAGAGGGCGGGGCGCCGCGGCTGATCCAGACGGTGCGCGGGGCGGGGTATGTCTTGCGCGCGGCGTCGCGCGGGAACGGCGGGGAGGAGTAGCCGTGTCGATCCGCCTGCGCCTGGCCCTCTGGTACACCCTGCTGGCCGGGTTCGTGCTGGTCGCGGTGCTGGCGGCGGCCTTTCTCTCGCACAGCGGCACGCTGGCCGAGGCCGTGGACGACCAGTTGCGCGATGCGGCGGGGCGGGTGGCCCCGGTGGTGCGACGCGCGAACGGGTCCGGCGTCCCCGACTCCACCGCACTCCAGCCGGTGACTCATTGGACCGACGCCGAAATCTGGGTGCGCTACCTGGGTAACGATGGCCGGCTGATGAAGCCCTCACCCAATGCCACGGATCGCCCCTCCCTGTTTATGACGTTGCCCCCCGGCGCGGAATCGGCCTACGTGGATGGGCGCGACGGTCCCGAGCGGCTGCGCGGCTACACCCTGCGCGTCTACCGGGACGGGACGCCGGTCGGCTTTGCGGTGTGGTTCTATAATTTCTCGACCTTCA
>CBJNAR010000395.1:0-4727 GCA_966434075.1 uncultured bacterium | reverse complement strand
ATACATCTTGCCGTCCAGCCCGAAGGTGATCGAACGAGTATCGTGGTTATTGTCGCCGGCCAGGCCCACGCCCACGCCGAAGGGCAGATCGGCGATCTTCTGGCCCGGCCCGGTGGTGTGAAGCTGGCCAGGGCTGTAGGGGAAGCGATAGACGGCCTTCTCGGCGGCGACATAGAGGTAGCCGTTGTGGAAGGCCAGCCCGTGCGGCTTTTCTACCGTATCCGTAAACAGTTCGCGCCCGTCAGCCACGCCGTCGCCGTTGCGGTCGGGCAAGGCCCAGACCCGGTTGGCGCGCGTGCCCGAGGCGAAGATGTCGCCGTTCGGCGCCACGGCCAGCATCCGCGCCCCATCCACCGTATAGAACAGGCCGGCGTGCATGCCCACCGGGCCGGTCAACTGGCGCGGCGTCTTCCACTTGCCTTCGCCCGCGAAGGCGGCGGGAACCACCAGCGGCGTGGGGGTATTGGCCTTGGGGATGGACGGGACCGGGAAGCCGCCGATCTGCACGCCCAGCAGGCCAAGCAACACCTCGTAGGGCGTGCCCTTGTTCTCGGGGTGCCATTCGAAGCGGTTGCGCTCGAAATACTGGACGATGTAGGTCTTGCCGTCGGTGGGGCTGCGCTCCTCGAACTCCTCGCTGATCGGGTAGCCGTAGAGCGCCAGGCCGCCGTGCTGTTCCCAGTAGGTCTGGAAGCTGTTGCGTAGATTATGGCCGGTCTCGGCAAAGTAGCGGCCGCCGGGATAGTGCGCGTCGGGGAAGCGCACGAAGGCGCCCTCCCCTGCCGCCCGGCGCGGCGCGGCCAGGTCGTTGCCCAGCAACCCCAGCAACACGCGGTACTGCGGGTCGGCGTTCTCGGGGTGGTACTCGAACCGGTTGCGCTCGAACCATTGCGTGATATACATGCGCCCGTTGGTGGGGCTGACCTCCACCACCTCGGCGCTGATCGGATAGCCGAACTGGGCCAGGCCGCCGTGCGCCTGCCAGTAGCTCAGGAAGCCGTGGGCGTCGGAAAGGGTGAAGCCGGTCTGCGGGAAAGTGATGTCGCCCGCCGCGTGGCCCGCGGGCGCGGGGCCGCCCAGGAACAGCGCCGCCAGCGCCGCCACGCCCGCCCAACGACCCGTTGCGCGTAGTCGCCTGGTGTTCAACGTGCTCACCTCGTCATTCACGGTGATCAACGGCAGACCCGCGCTCCCGGCGCCGGGCCTGCCCCCTCTGCGTTAGCGGACCCGGCCCTACCGGTGTCATCCGGTTCAACGAGCCGGCGGCGGCGCGGTTGTGCGGGCCAGGGCGGCATGGCACACGACCGGCCAGGGCAGGGTGCGTGCCCGCCCTGGCCTTCTAGAATTACTGAGCAGCCAGGGAGTTACGACCCGGCGCCAGCCTGATAGTAGATGTCGTACACGGTGCCCGACCGGTCGTCGGTGAGCAACAGCGACCCATCGGGGGCGACCATCGGATCGACCGGGCGGCCCCAGACATCGCCGCCGGTGCGCCAACCCGTGGCGAAATCCTCGACCAGCAGATCCCCCGCGGCCTTATCCGGCTGGTTGTCCTTGAAGCGGACGCGCACCACCTTGTAGCCGGTCGGCTCCGAGCGGTTCCAACTGCCGTGGAAGGCCACGAAGAGATCGCCCTGGTAAGCGGGCGGGAACTGCTTGCCGGTGTAGAACGCGAGGCCAAGCGGCGCCGAGTGGGCCTGCATCTCCACAGCGGGCACGCCCGTCTTTGCGCAGAACCCGGCGGGCGGATTCTGCGTTTTGTCGGGGATGCGGGCGCCGTAGCAGTAGGGCCAGCCGTAGTTGGTGCCCTCCTTGACGTTGTAGATCGTCTCCGGCGGGATGTTGTCGCCCAGGTTGTCGCGCCCGTTGTTGGTGGCCCAGAGGTCGCCGGTCACGGGATGGAACACGATACCGACCGCGTTGCGCAGACCCGCGGCGAAGACCTCCTCGAACTTGCCGTCCGCCGAGTAGCGCAAGATGGCGGCGCGCTTGGGGTCCTTCTCGACGCAGACGTTGCACGACGACCCCGCCGACACGTAGAGCTTGCCGTCGGGGCCGAAGGCCAGCGTGCGGGTGGAGTGCCCGCCGCCGCTGGGCAGGTCGTCGGCCAGCACGTCGCGCTTGTCGGCCACGCCGTCCTGATTGGTGTCCTCCAACCGGACGATCTGGCTCTCGGTCGCCACATAGACCGCGTTGTCCTTGAAGGCGATACCATGCACGCCGGGCAGGTTAGCGGCGAAAGTCTTCACGCTGTCGGCCACGCCGTTCTTATCGGCGTCGGGCAGCGCGACCACGCGCCCGCTCAACAGGGTGGCGTAGACCACGCCGTCCGGACTGAGGCCCAGCCAGCGCACCTGCGACAGGCCGGTGGCGTAGACGCGCACATGGAAGCCGGGCGGCAGGTTCAGTTGGCGGTCGGTGGCGAATGTGCCCGTTCGGGTGGTGCCGTTGGTTTCCACCGGCACCGGCTGCAAGGTCAGCGCCGCTTCCTCGCCGCCGGAAGCCGCCGGGGTGGTGGCCTCTGCTTGCGGCGAAGTTGGCGTCTCAGTTACGGTAGCTGGGGGGGCCTCAGTGGGCGCCGTGGTCGGGGCCAGGGTGGGCGCCAGGGTGGGCGGCGCGGGCGTGTCGGTTGGTGCGACAGGCGCGCCGGGTGCCGCGCTCGTGGGCGCCGCTGTGGGCGCGGTCGTGGCCGTGGCGGCGGGCGCCCCGTTGTCCCCGCCGCAGGCCGTCAGCAGCATGGCCCCCAGCAGGGCCAGCAGCGGCAGTATTCGCGATTTCATGCTTACCTGTTCCTAACTATGCACAATGATACGCAGGCAAGGGCTGCTGCGGTAAGGTAAGCAGGATCTGTTCCGCCTGCACAAGCCAGGCGCGGCGGAACTTGCGCTCCGTGTTGTGGTTCCACAACATTTGATCCAGCAAATTTCCTTGCGCAATGCACGGGGCCACAGGTGAACGTGCATATAGAACCGCGCCCGCTGCCTTCTATACCGGCAGGCGGACGCGGCAATAGACCGACGGACTTAGCCTCGTGGTGTGCCCTCATCGGGGCTCGCGAGTTGCTGCAGGTTGCGCAGGCTCAGCGCGGCATCGGCCAGAGGGTCGGCAGACTTGTCTTGCTCTACGACGTACCAGGAGACGCCAGCAGCGCTGCCCGCCGCCAGGATCTCCGCCCAGGGCAGCGTGCCCTGACCGACAGGAGCATAGGTCCGCGCCTCGTCGGGGGTCATATCCTTGAGGTGCAACAGCGCCAGCCGCGCGCTATAGCGGTCGATCAGCGCCAGCGGGTCGGCCCCGGCGAAGGCGGCCCAGTACACGTCGAGTTCCAGCGCCACGAGGTCGGGATCGGTGGCCGCCGTCAGCCGGTCCCACATGGTCGGCCCCGGCGTGCCGGCGAACTCGAAGTTGTGGTTGTGGTAGGCCAGTTGCAGGCCCGCGGCACGGCAGCGCGCGCCCAGGTCGTTCAGGATGGCGGCCAGTTGTTGCACGGCGGCCTCGCCGCCCCGATACTCCTCGCCCACCCAGGGCACCACGGCATAGGTGCTGCCCAGCGTGTGCAGGTCGGCGAAGACCTGGTCCGGCTTGGTTTGCAGATCGGCCAGGGGCACGTGGGCACCCGCTGTTTGCATGCCCAGGCTGTCGAGCAGCGCCCGGATCTCGGTGGCGGGGACGCCGCCGTAGCCCGCGAACTCCACCGCCGGGTAGCCGATGGCCCCGACCCGGCGCAACGTGCCCAGCATATCCGGCTGGGCGAGCTCCCGCACGCTATACATTTGCAGGGCGATCTGGTGCTTATTCATAAAAGGTGCTCCTTATCAGCGATTAAAGGTCCAGGGTGTCAGGCGGCAGATCGAGCGGCAAGGGCGCGGGGCGGGCGCAGGTGCTGGCGATTTCGACGTGCCGCCCCGCCTCCGAGGCTTCCAGCAGCGCGTGCATGATGTCCAGCACATGATAGGTCAGATCGCCGTTGGCGCGGTGGGGCCGCCCCGACTGCATGGCGTAGGCCATGTCGGCCACGCCCAGGCCGCGGCTGTTCTGCGTGTAGCCAAAGGGGATGGGCACGGTGCTCCACTCCTCGGCGCCGGCCCGCCGGATGCGCACCGGCCCGCCGAAGGTATTCGGATCGGGCAGGCTCAGCGATCCCGCCGTGCCGTAGATTTCGATGCGCGGCACCTCGGCGCTCCACACGTCGAAGCTGGTCACCAGCGTCGCCACCGGCCCGCCCGCGAAATCGAGCACCCCGGCCACATGGGTGGGCGTATTCACGGTGATGCGCTGCCCGCGCTTCGGCTGGCTGCCGATGATGCGCTCCGGCGTGGTGATGCGCGCCGAACTGGTGACGCGGCGCACCGGCCCCAGCAGGGCGATCAGCGCGGTCAGGTAGTACGGTCCCATATCGAACAGCGGCCCCGCGCCCGGCTGGTAGAGGAATTCCGGATCGGGGTGCCAGTTTTCGGGGCCATGACTGAGCATGAACGCCGTGGCAGCCACCGGCGTGCCGATCCAGCCGTCGTCGATCAGCTTGCGGCAGGTCTGCAAGCCGCCGCCCAGGAACGTATCGGGGGCGCCACCCACGCACAGTCCGGCGGCCCGTGCCCGTTGCAGGATCTCCTGCCCTTCGGCGCGGGTCAGTGCCAGCGGCTTCTCGTTGTACACCGACTTGCCCGCGGCTAGCGCCGCCAGCGCGACCTCGCCGTGGGCCGCGGGGATGGTCAGGTCGACCACGA
>CBJNAR010000394.1:0-4728 GCA_966434075.1 uncultured bacterium | reverse complement strand
CGTCCGGCGGTCGATCCGGCGGTTCACCTCGTCCAGGCGGCCTTCGACGTGCCGGGCGGCCTGCCGGCCATGCTGGGTGCGCCCGACGAAGCCCACCAGCGCGACGGCCACGGCGCCGATGCGCGCCAGCCGCCGCAGGCCCTGGTCAATGGCCCGGTCCAGGCGGGCGTGCGAATCAGCCGGGGGCATCTTCGCCCGCTCCCAGGCGCCGCAATACCCCGCGCACCAGGGCGACGAGGCGCGGCCCCGCTTCGTTGGCGACGTTCAAGACCTCGTCGTGCTGCACGGGTTCTTTCCAGTCGGCCACGGCCATGTTGGTGATGCATGAGATGCCCAGGACGCGCATCCCGCCGTGGCGGGCCACCAGCACTTCGGGCACCGTGCTCATGCCCACCGCATCGCCGCCCAGCAGGCGCAGGGCGCGTAGTTCGGCGTTGGTCTCGAAGTTGGGGCCGGGGATCATGATGTAGACGCCCCGGCGCAGCAGGCGCGTCTGGGCCGCCGCCTCGGCGGTCGCCAGCTCCATCAAGGCGGGGTCGTAGGCCGGGTTCATCGGCAGGAAGCGCGGGCCCAGGCTCTCGTCGTTCGGCCCGATCAGCGGGTTGGCGCCGCCCCAGCCCATCATGTTAATGTGGTCGGAGATCAGCATCAGGTCGCCGGGCCGGCACTCAGGGTTCAGCCCGCCCGCCGCGTTGGTGACAATCAGGATCTCGGCACCCAGGGCGCGGGCCACGCGCACCGGGAAGGTGGCCTGAGCCGGCGAGTGGCCCTCGTAGTAGTGCAGGCGTCCTTGCATCATCAGCAGCGGCACGCCTTCCAGGGTGCCGCAGATCAGGCGCCCGGCGTGCCCGGCCACCGTGCTCGCCGTCCAGCCGGGAATCTCGCTGTAGGGGATGCGGGCCACGGCCTCGACTTCGTCGGCCAGGGCGCCCAGGCCCGAGCCGAGGATCACGAGCACGCGCGGGCGAAAATCGGCGGGCAGTTGGGCGCGCAGCGCCTCGGCGGAACGGGCGATCTCGGCGGCCTGCGGCGACGTGCTCACGGGGTGCCCTCCTGCGGGATGTAGTCGGGCGTCTGCTCGGCCACCTTCAGAAAAAGGTTCGAGCGCGGCTCCCGCTCCAGGATATAGGTCACGTAGGTGTCCATGGCCTGGTCGAGTTCGACCGCGACCTGCGGCGGCACCCGCACGCGGGCGACATCCGGCCAGGGGCTGCGCTGCATCAGGCGCAGCACTTTGAAGGCGGTGAGCGACAGGTCGCGGGCCACCCCGGATCGCTTGCAGGCCGGGCAGAGCACGCCGCCCTGCGCGGGACTCCAGGCGTTGACCACCGGCTCCAGCGGCGTCCGGCAGGCCACGCACTCGGTCAGTTCCGGGCGGTAGCCGAGCAGGCCGAGCAACTGGATCTCGAACCAGTGGCGCAGGATGTCGGGTGTGGGCGTGGTGTCCAGGTAGGTGAGCGACTCGCTGAGCAGCTTGTAGACGGCGTAGTTTTCCTGCTCGTCGGGCGTCATGCGGTCCACCATCTCGACCAGGTAGAAGGCATGGGCGATACGGTCCAGGTCTTCGCCGATGGCGCGGTGCGGGTCGAGCACTTCGCACTGGGTCACGATGTCGAGGTTGCGCGCCGAGGCGACCATCATGCGGCTGCGGCTGAAGAGTTCGACGTGCCCGCCCATGTGGCTGGCGGGCTTGCGCACGCCGCGCGCCACCACCCGGATTTTGCCCAGGTGCGGCGTGTAGACGGTGAGAATATAGTCGGCCTCGCCGATCTCCGAACGGCGCAGCACAATCGCTTCGGTGCGGTATAACCGTTCGTGCAGCGGGGTAGTCACAGCAGCATCCCTTTCGCGGCCCGCGGCGCGGGCAACCGAGTTATCCTGTTTGGGTTTGTGCGCGACGCACAAAGTCCCTCTCTATTATACCCGAAAACGGGGCGCGACGCACAGAAAAGGGCCGCTCGCGGGCGGCCCCGGCCTGCGCCCGGCAGCTAGAGGATGCGGCGCAGGAAGTTTTGCGTGCGCTCTTGCTGGGGGTGCTCGAAGATCTGCGCCGGGGGGCCTTCCTCGCAGACCACGCCGCCGTCCATGAAGACCACGCGGTCGGCCACGTCGCGGGCGAAGCCCATTTCGTGCGTGACGACGACCATGCTCATGCCCTCGGCGGCCAGTTGCTCCATGACCTTGAGCACCTCGCCCACCAGTTCGGGGTCGAGCGCGGAAGTGGCCTCGTCGAAGAGCATCAGCATCGGGTCCATGGCCAGGGCGCGGGCGATAGCGACGCGCTGCTGCTGCCCGCCGGAAAGCTGGTTGGGGAACCGGCCGGCCTTGTCGGCCAGGCCTACTTTACGCAGCAACTCGCGGGCTTTCTCGGTCGCTTCGGCCTTGGGCATCTTCTTGACGTGGACCGGCGCCTCGATGACGTTTTCGAGCGCCGTCATGTGCGGGAAGAGGTTGAAGCGCTGGAAGACCATGCCGATGCGCGCCCGTTGCGCGGCCACGTTGCGCTCGCTGTCCTCGACCAGCCTGCCGTCCTGCTCGCGGTAGCCGATCAACTGGCCGCCGACATAGATCCGCCCGCGCTGGATCTTCTCCAGGTGATTGATGCAGCGCAGGAAAGTCGTCTTGCCGGAACCGCTCGGCCCGATCAGCACCACGGTCTTGCCGGGGTGCACGGTGAGGTTGAGGCCGCGCAGCACCTCGGTGTGCCCGAAGCTCTTATGCACATCCTCGGCCTGGACGATGGCCTCGCCGCTGTATGCCTCGGGGGTGGTGGGGATAGTCATGGATCTTTCCTCCTGTGCGGGCGGAATCTAGCGATGCGGGGCGGCGCGGCGGGGGCTGAGGATGTTGCCGCGCAGGCGGCTCCAGCACCCGGCGGACGCTTCCACGCCGCGACGGTCGCCCAGGCCGCTCTCCATCCACCCCTGCACCCAGGTGACCACCGTGGTCATGGCGAGATAGTAACAGGAGATGATGGTGTAGATCTCCAGGGTCTTGAAATAGAGATGGTTGAGGTCGGCCCCGCGGGACAGCAACTCCTGGATGGCGATAACCGAGGCCAGCGACGTGCTCTTGAGCATGTTGTTGAACTCGTTGCCCAGCGGCGGTAGGATCACCCGCGCCGCCTGCGGCAGCACGATGCGCCGCATCCCCAGCCCGTAGGTCATGCCGAGCGACTTTGCCGCTTCCATCTGGCCGGGGTCGATGCTCTGGATGCCGGCGCGGATGATCTCGGCCATATAGGCCCCCTCGTTGATGCTCAGGGCCAGGAGCGCCGAGGTGAGCAGATCCAGGCGGATGCCGATCTGGTACAGCCCGGTGGCGAAGATAATGAGCTGGATCAGGAGCGGCGTGCCGCGAAAGAGCCAGATGTAGAAGCCGGCGATGCCGTTCAGGATGGGGTTCTTGCTCATCTTCATCAGCGCGGCGAGGAGGCCCAGCACCACGCCGAAGAACTGGGCCACCACCGACAGGAAGATGGTCATTTGCGCCCCGGCCAGGAGGGGCTGGTCGAAAAAGTGCTCGGGAATGAAGGCCCAATCGAACTGCATAGGTTCCGTCCTTTACTCCGGCAACGCATACCGCCGGGGCTGGAGCCTGCGCTGGATAGTCACAGGCCCCACCGGCCCGCGAGCCGGTGGGGCCTCGTTTGTCCGGTTGCCTGCCGCGGCAGCGGAAGCCCGGTGCCCGGTACCCCCGGCGGCTACCAGGTGGCCCAGCGACTCTCCAGCGCTGGGCCACGCCTGGCGGCGCGGAGATCCAGCCCGATTACTGCTGGATACCCCACTTGGCATAGATGGCGTTCAGGGTGCCGTCGGCCTTCATCGCCTTGATCGCGGCGTCCACGGCATCGTGCATGGCCGTGTTGGTCTTGGCGGTGGCGATGCCTTCGGGCGCCGAGTCGAAGTTCGGGATGGCGACCTCGAAGGCACTGGAGTTCAGTTCGGCATAGTACGCGGCGACCGGCGAGTCGTGCAGCGTGGCGTCGGCGCGGCCAATGCGCAACTGATCCACGGCATCGGTATCGGTCGGGTAGATGAGCACGTTCACCTTGGGTTTGCCCGCCTGCTCCAGCTTGGCGTTGAGATCCTTCAGCGTTTGCTCCTCGATGGTGCCCTGCTCGGCCACCGCCGTCTTACCGGAGAGGTCGTCCAGCGTTTTGATGCCCTTGGGATTGCCCTTCTGCACCAGGACGGCCTGCCCGGCGGTGAAGTAAGGCACGAAGTCGACGACCTTAGAGCGCTCGTCGGTGATGGTCATGGCCGAGATAACCACGTCAAACTGGCCCGCGTTGAGGGCGGGGATAATGTCGTCGAACTTGAAGTTGACGACGTTGAGTTCCAGACCCATGCGGCTCGCCAGTTCGCTGGCGATGTCGATATCCATGCCGACGGGCTTGCCGCTGGCGTCCACATATTCCTGCGGCGGATAGCTGGCGTCGCTGCCGACGGTGAGTATCCCGCTTTTGACCAGCTTGCTGGGGGCGGGGATAGTCTTGGCGTATTTACCGGGCACCCACTGCGAGACCGGGGTGGGCGCCGGGGTCGGCTCGGTGCTGCCGCCGCTCGCCTCAGTCGGCGTGGTGCCGGCCATCGCCTCGGTGGCCGTGGCGGCCGGCGCGGTGTCCGTCGCGGCGGCGGGGGCCGTCGTGTTCGTCGCGGCGGCGGGGGCCGTCGTATCGGTTGCGGCAGCGGGAGCCGTCGTATTGGTCGGCGCCGCGGCAGGCAC
>CBJNAR010000393.1:0-4729 GCA_966434075.1 uncultured bacterium | reverse complement strand
TGAAACAGGGGAATAAATGTAGTAAAATTTCATAACCAATTCTTCCGCAGGAATGCTTCCATGTCTCTCCATCCTGTCCTGAAGGCGGTCACCGAGCAGATCGTCGAGCGCAGCCGGCCCTATCGCAACGCCTATCTGGCGCGGCTCAGCCTGGCCCCGGCCAACGACGGCGACCCGGCGGAACTGACCCTGTTCCCCGACGGCCGCGTGATCGTCAAAGGCACCGACGACCCCGCCGCCGCGCGGAGCCTGGTGGCGCGCTATATCGGCTATTAACCGGCGGGGCCGGCACCGGAAAGGGTGGAGCTTGCATCGATGATATTGGGGCTATCGGATCGCGACGCCGCTCTCCTGTTGTTCAACCTGCTGCGGGCCGCCGCGATACTGATCGTCGGGGTGCTGATCGCCCGGATCGTGCGCGGGTGGATCTTGCGGCTGGGGATGAAGAAGCGGATCGCCGTGAACATGGCCGCCCTGCTGGGCAACCTGGCCCAGATCGGCATCAACATCCTCGCCGTCATCATGGTGTTGCCGACCTTCGGCGTGGACTGGACCGGCCTGCTCACCGTGGTCGGTACCATCGGTCTGGCGATTTCGCTCGCCTTCCAGGACCTGCTCAAAAACATCATCGCCGGGATCTACATGCTGGTGGAGCGCCCGTTCGAGATCGGCGACGTGATCACGATTGAGCGCGGCTCGCCGGTCACGGGCACGGTGCAGACGATCGAGTTGCGCGTGACCACACTGCGCACGCCCGAAGGGGTGCAAGTGATCGTGCCCAACAGCACCATCTTCGGCGAGATCCTCACCAACCGCAGCGCCTTCAACCTGCAACGCGACATCATCAGCGTGATTGTGACCCTGGAGGAACACACCCTGAGCAGCCTCACCGCCAAGATCACCCAGGTGCTCGAAGCGATCCCACAGGTCTGCAAAAGCCCCGCCCCGGCCACGCGCGTCGAAAACATCTCCGGCGAAAAACTGAAGCTGCACGTCGAGTTCTGGACCGCGCCGGAAACCGAGGGGCAGACCTCGGGCGTGGTGGCGCTGGCGCTCCGCGAGGCCCTGCCCGCGGCGGAAGTGACGGTTGTAAGCTAATGCCGCAGCGTCTCGGCATCCTCGGCGGTACCTTCGACCCCATCCACTACGGCCACCTGATCATCGCCCAGGAGGCCGCCGACGCGTTGCGGCTCGATTCGGTGCTCTTCCTGCCCGCCGCTGTCCAGCCGCTCAAGCAGGGCCGGCGCACCACGCCCGCGGCGGCCCGCCTGGCGATGATCGCGCGCGCCATCGCCGATAACCCGCGCTTCCAGATCTCGCGCGCCGACGTGGATCACCCCGGCTTGAGCTACACCGTGGAGACCCTGGCCCGGTTGCGCGCCACCTGGGGGCCCGACGCCGCCTTCTGGTTCATCATCGGCGAGGACTCGCTGGCGAACCTGCTGGCCTGGCGCGACCCGGCGGGGATCATCGCCCAGACCCGGCTGGCCGTCGCGCCCCGGCCCGAGGTGCAGGTGCCCTGGGCGCGCCTCGACGCCGCCCTGCCCGCCCTGCGCGACCGCATCGACCCGGTGCCCGTCCCGCTGATCGCCATCAGCGCCACCGATTTGCGCGCCCGTGTCGCCGCCGGGCGGACCATCCGCTACCTGGTGCCCCCCGCTGTGGAAGCCTACATCGCCGAACACGGGCTGTATCGCTCATAGGGCCGGGGCGCCCGCTGTTAAGATCCGGAATCCTGAGAAATGCTGAAATCCTGATAGGAATCGCCGAGGCGTCCGTTAACCCGCTGGTAAGATCTGCCGTCTACAATAGACAACGGTATGATAAACCCGTGGTAAGGTACACAGCGGTCCAGACCACGACCAGGGTAGAGGCAACGGCGCCCCCCACAGGTTTTTGGCGGTTGAGTTGGAGCCGGACGGTGGCGACGTGCTCACTCTGCCGCCCACGCGAACCCCGGATACAGATAGCGCCCCCGTCCCCACGGACACCCACCACACCGCTATCCGGGCTAGGCAACCGATCCACGCGTAGACGAATCTGATCCTGACATAGAGTCGCGGGCGAACGCCGGGGAGTGCAGCGTGCCCGCCAGGAGGGCCGATCAGTGACGGGGCAAATACCGGCCCGCACCATGCGGTTGACCTTACAAACCATGAAGGAAAATAGCGGGTCGCAGTACGGCCACCTGCTCGCGGCGGCGGGCCTGACCCGCTACAGCGAGATCCTGCCGCCCGATGACTGGACTCCCTGCGCCACCGCCGCCGAACTGGCCGAATTGTACCACACGGTCTACGCTATGCTAGGCGAGTCGCTCACCCGGTTGTTTCTGCGCAATTACGGGCAAGGACTGGCGCGCACCCTGCTCGAACAGGAATGGGGCCAGGCGATGCTGGCCCAGGCGCCCCGCATCCCGGCGGGCCAGCGCGTGCACTGGTTCGTCGACAAGTGGCTGGCGCACACCGGGCAGCACTGGACGCTGATGACGGTGGAGCAGGACGCGGTCGCGTGGTATCTCACGCCGGAGGTCTGCCACTATTGCGCGGGGATCCACGACATTGGCGCGCCGATCTGCGCTGCGACCGAAGTCATGTTGCGCACTGTGGCCGAGAAGATCGTGGGTTGGCGGGTGCGGGTGGTGGAAATCGAATGCGCCGCGACGGGCGCGGCCCATTGCAAATACGCGATCTACAAAGACTCCACCGGCCTCGGCGACGGGGCGACCCCATTCCACGGCTCACTCATAAAGCAGCCGTAGCTTCCGGTATACCACCGGATCGGACAGGATGTCCGTGCTGTCGGTGAACTGGTCTACCGCGCCGAAGGGAGCTGCCAGTTTGCGCACCGCCGGGTCGGTGACGGCATCTTCCAGGGCCTGGACAAAGCGATCCGCGTGGAGGACGAGGTAGGGCCGGCTATAATACGACGACACCTGCGGGTCCAGCAGCGGGGTGACGCCCAGTGCGTTATGCATCCCGGCCACGAATCCATAAGCCTGCGATAAGGCGGCCTCGCGCGCCTGCCAGGTGGATGCAGTTAGAATCTGCTCCAGGATCGGGCCCAGGATAGGCGCGCAGGCAAGCCGGGCGAAGGCGGTACCGAACCACTTGCTGTACGGCGTGTAGCGGCGCTCCAGCAGGAAGCAGAGGCGCATCAGATTGCGGACGATGCTGCCGGCGATGAGCCGGGAACCCAGGCCGTCGCCCACGTCGCCGGTCCGGCCCACGAAGGCTTCCTGTTGAGCAATGCGCCGCCACTGGCTCGCCATGAGGAACAGCCAGAGGTCGCGCGGATAATAGGCCAGCCGGGCGCGGATCGATTCCAACTCCCCCAGGCCATCGTGGTAGACGGCACCGGCCGTCACCTCCAATAGCCGTTGCTCAGACAGCGTGAGCCAATCGGCCGGTTGCAGAGCGTCCGACGGGTCGAGGCCCAGTTGGCGCATAAAAAACCCGCGGATGGTATGAACCGTGATTTTGTGTTCCACCGGCCCGTCGCTATACGCCGTGGCGACCTGGATCCCCTCGGCGTCCGGCGGCCCGAAGTGCGTGGAGTAACCGTGGAAGGTGGGTGGCAGTTGCCGGCGCAACGCCTCCGTGATACACGGGCCGGTAGTGGCGTAATCGGCTTCCCGCAAGAACAGCAGGAGCCGCGGCCCCCACTCATGGTCGGTGGAGCGCGGCGTATCATAGCCCAGAATCTCAGAGCCGGCGCCGATGAGGGCCGCCGAGTAGATTAGATCGGGGAACGCGGCGGCCAGGAGCGGGCGCACGACCTCTATGTAGAACAGCCGGCTTAGCTCCAGACCGCCGATAAAATCGGGCACGGACGTGCTACGCTTCGTCCAGCATCTGGGCCAGGGTGAGCGGCACGGATGCGGCAGGTTCCACCTGCACCAGGTTCGTGTGGAAGGTGCCGCCGCCGGCCAGGTCGGCGGGGCGGCTGGCGGTGAGGGCGTTGGCGTTCCACCCGGCGGGGCTATAGCGGCCCCACCACCGGCTCAGGTGGCAGGCCACCCCCGGCCCCACGCTGTCCTGCACCTCGGCCACGAAGAACGCCTCGCCCCGGTCGTTGAACGCCCGCACCCAGGTGCCGTCGGCGATGCCGCGCGCCGCCGCGTCTGCGGGATTGAGTTCGATGGTCGGGCGGCGCTGCTTCTTGCGCATCGTCGGCATGTCGGCGAAAGACGAGTTGAGGAAGTGGTGCGCCGCCGGGGTGATCAGCCGGATGGGGTAGCGCGCGGCCAGTTCGGGCGAACCGTCCGGGCTTTCGGCTTCGGGCACATAGTCGACCACCGGGTCGAGGCCCAGGCGCAGCAGCGTTTCCGAGTAGAGTTCGATCTTGCCCGACGGCGTGGGATAGAAGCCGTCGGCGAAGGGCACGAAGGGGCGCGTGGGCGTGTTGAGGTGGACGAAGGTCTCGGCCTCCAGGCGCTCCAGCGTGATGCCCTCCAGGAACGGGTGCTCGCTGCGGAGGGCCTGGCGCATCATGTCGTCGTCGCTGTCGCGGAAGCAGGGGTCGTCGTAGCCCATGGCGGCGGCGAGGCGGCGGAACAATTCGGTGTTGGGGATGGCCTCGCCCATCGGCGCGATGGCGGGGCGTTTCGCCGCCGACCGCTATGCGTCGGGGCAGAGTGGTTCGGGCAAACTGGTCCCTGAAGGCATCGAAGGCATGGTTCCCTATCGCGGGACCGCGCGCGATTATGTGTACCAGCTTGTCGGCGGCTTGC
>CBJNAR010000392.1:0-4744 GCA_966434075.1 uncultured bacterium | reverse complement strand
CCTACGCGATTCCGTAGAGCTACCGGATTGGCCTCCCGCGACGAAAATGTCGAATTGTGCTTAAGAAAACGGAATTGCCGAGGAATTGTTTCCCTACAAATGTTTTACGGGCGCACAAATCACCGACCCGTATGCGCTGCGGTTATCAGGTCGCGACCTGCACCGTAAATTGCCGGCGTGCGCCCGCCAGGGCGCGGATCTGGAGGGTCTGGAGGTCTGGGCTATGAATCCACTCGGCCCAGGGCTGCCCATCGCAGATCACCTGCGCCACCGCCGGGACCCTCAGGCAGGTCAGCAGGATGGGCGCCGCTGCCTCGAAAGAGGCAGGCGGCGGGGCGTCGCCCAGCCATTCGGTGGTGAGGTGCAGGGCGCGCACGGGCGCGTCATAGCGCGCCTCGGCGACTCCGACATGCCGCGCCCAATCGGCGGGTGCGCCGGGGGCGTCCACGGTCACGCTGTCGAGGCACGGCTGGGTATCCAGGGCCGGATCGCGCGGGGCGTGGAACAGGCTTTCGAGCAGCCGCCCTTCGCCGTCCACCAGCCCGGCCAGCGTGTAGAGCGCCGTGCTGTGCAGGGTGCGCGGTGCGCCCGCGTAGAAGCACTCCGGCCCGGCCCAGCGCCGGTCGAAGCTGGCCGCTGCATAGGTCGCCATGCGCTCAGCCACGGCCCGGTCGCCCAGGCCCCGCGCCACGATCAGCCCGAAGGCCGTGTTGAGCGCCACGTCGGAGATCTCCATCTTCTCGCAGATAGGCGCCGACCCGACATACACGCCGCCCGGCGCGTTCTTATCGCGGCTGAGCCGCTTGCGGAAGCGGGGGTAGAGCTTGCGCACCAGGGGCCGGTCGAAGGGCAGGAGAAACGCCAACCCCCAGCTATCGGTGAACTGGAAGGCGACGGGCGTCGCCAGCCCCATATCGCGCAGGAAGCAGGCGCCGAACAGCCCCCGCCCCGCCGGGCCGCGCAACACCATCTTGCGGCGCACCCAGGCCAGCCAATCGGCGTTGGCGGCGCGGTAGTCGGTGCCGTGGGTCGCGTCGTGGATAGCATTGCAGGTCATCGCGTGGTTGTTGCAGGGCACGTAGGCACACGACGGCTCGCAGGCCACGCCGTGGAAGTAGTTGGCGCGCATCTGGCTAACAATGCGCTCGGCCACCCCACTGTGTGTGTAGCCGTAGGTCACGCCGCTCGCCGGGTCGGCCAGGCGGAAGCCGCGGTCGTAGCGGTCGTCGCCGCCCGCGCGCTCGAACAGGCCGAGCATGGTGCCCAGGTGCCCGCTGAACTGGACGTTGTCCTGCACCACGGGGTCGGCGGGCGGGGGCAGCGGGCCGGCGGCGCGGCCATGCGGCGCCAGCAGCACGGCGACATGCCCGGCGGGCCGTGCGGCGCCCGCGACGGGGGCGGGCGCCGGGCGCCAGTAGCCCCAGGCGCGCACGTCAAGCATCCGTTGCAGGGCGCCGCCCAGCGCCTCGACATAGGGCCGCGTATAGGCTGGGGTATGCAGCCCCAGCGCAGCCACGGCGTAGGCTGCAAAGGCCAGTTGGAAGCGCAGGCCGAAGTTCATGGCGTCGGCCTGCGGGGTGTAGAAGCCGTCCCACCGGCCGGGCGGCTGCGCCAGCACCCGGTGCAGGTAGGCCAGGTGGCCCAGCGACTCGCGGCTCAACGGCGTGGGGATCGGATCGGGCATGGCGGTTCCTCACAGATGCGAATATTCTGTCAAGATAACGGGCGCGAGCGGCGATAGTGACCCGCCCTGAGCCACGGGCAGGTTTGAAACCGGCCCCTACAGTGGGCGGTGCGCCGTGGCGGCGGGTTGCCGGGTGGGCGTGGATCGCTATAATGGGGCAGAACAGAGTCCACGCTATTGCTTTAGCGACGAAGGAGGCAATTAGTATGCAGTGGGTAACGCGCAAAGGGGTGAAACTAGATCGGTCGGCGTGCGCCTGGTTGGTGCTGCGGCATCTTGATCCACAGGCGGAGTTCCTCTACCTGGAGGCCGAGCCGATGCAGGAGGCCATCGCGGCGGGGGCGAAGCCCTTCCATAACGTGACCTACGCCGGGCCGGGGTCGCGCACCCGCAGCAGCTTCGAGGAGTTGCTGGCCGAAAACGGGCTGGACCAGCGCGACCCGGCGCTGGCCGAGATGGCGACGTTTGTCCACAACGCCGAGATCAAGGGCGAAGCCGCCGGGGCCGACGACGCCTTGCGGGCCATCGCCAAGGGTGTGAACACTCAGGTGCACAGCGACCAGGAGATGGTCGAACGGATGCTGCCGATTTTCGACGCCCTCTACAGCTATTGCCGGCGCAAAGCCGCGGGCCAGACGCGCTGGGCAGGGCTGGAGCCGGGCTGGGGCGCAGCGCCAACCGAGCGAACGGGCCGGTGCCCGGCGGCGCGCCGCCGGGCACCGGTATGTCTGCGCAGGCCGCCCCCCTCTCGGTAAGCCCGCCGGCTGCTTACACGAAAAGAATAATTCTTGAAGCAAGAGAATATTCTAATTTGTTTCTATGTGCTAATGTAGAACATACATATAGTGCATAGAAATTACAACATATCTTCAATTATCTGTAGCAAATGGGGTTTTGCTTGACAGTCTACAAAAGGCAATGCTATAATGTGCCCGTCTCGACAGCCAGGATCATGCTGTAGTTCGGTTAGACTGGTGTTCTTGATCAGTTCAACTACAACGGCACATCCAGTCCTCGCAACATCCGCCCTCAGCGTGAAGTAGATCGAGACAGTTCCACGCGACCCGTATCCCGCACCTTCCCCTGGCCGGGCCTGCCGGCATACAGCGGATGCGGACGCGGGTCCATACACTACCCTTCGCGGCTGCATTGTCTTGTGTACTGTAAGGAGGACCTTTCGTGGCGAACCGCAAACACTGGTGGCTAACAGCCCTGCTGTTGCTGATGCTGGTCGGAACGACGCTGCCCGCCGCCGCCGCCGGCAACACTGCCGGCAACACCGGACAGGCCGACTCGCGCACCTTCCCCGAAACCGGCAAGACGGTGTCGGGCAAGTTCCTGGCCTACTGGAACAGCCACGGCGGCCTGGCCCAACTGGGGCTGCCGCTGACCGACCAGGTGCAGGAAGTCTCGCCGACCGACGGCAAGACCTACGCGATGCAGTATTTCGAGCGCATGGTGCTCGAACTGCATCCCGAGAACGCGGGCACGCCCTTTGAAGTGCAAGGTTCGCTGCTGGGTTACTTCTATTATCTGCGCAACTACCCGCAGGTGAACGGCGCGCCCAACCAGCACGCCAGCACGCAGAACGCCCACAAGTTCGCGGAGACCGGCAAGACCATCGGCGGCAAGTTCCGCGCCTACTGGGAGAGCCACGGCGGCCTGGCCCAGCAGGGCTACCCGGTGTCCGACGAGTTCACCGAGGTCAGCAAGCTGAACGGCAAGACTTACACCGTGCAGTATTTCCAGCGCGCCGTGCTGGAGTTGCACCCGGAGAACCAGGCGCCGAACGACGTGCTGCTGAGCCAGCTCGGCACTTTCGAAAACCAGGCGCGCACGGACCTCTCGTTCACCGACTCGACCGGCACCAGGGTCACGCTGACCAAGCGCCCCGAGCGCATCGTCTGCCTGGTCGCACTGTGCGAGGATATTCTGTTTGAGTTGGGCATGGAGCCGGTGGGCGTCAACGATACCTTCGGCCAGGACCCGCGCTTCTGGGGCGACAAGGCCAAGAGCTTCAAGTCGGTCGGCTCGTTTGCCGCCCCGAACCTGGAGACCATCGCCTCGCTCAAGCCCGACCTGGTGATCGGCTTCATCCCGCACATCGGCCTGCGCGACGCGCTCAAGCCTATCGCCCCGCTGTTCGTCATGAACCCGGCCAAGTACCAGGACTCGCTCAACTTCCTGATCAAGATGGGCCTGTTGACCGGGCGCGTCTACCGGGCGCAGCAGGCGACCCAGGGGCTGCTGCTGGAGATGCAGTATTTCAAGTCCAAGTCGCCGAACAACAAGGTGCCGCTGTTGGTATTTGGCCGCGACCAGAACTTCAGCATCTTCACCTCGGCGTCGTTGTTCGGCAGCGTGCTGGCCGACGTGACCAACTACCCGTGGCCCGCGCCGGGCGCCGGGGATGTGAGCGCGCCCGACCAGGAACCCGGCTCGATCCAGTATTCGCTGGAGAAGATCCTGCAGAAGGACCCGGATGTGCTGCTGTTCGAGACGCAAGGGTCGGGCACCAAGCTGTCGCAGATCCTGTCGGCCAACCCGCTCTGGAGCCAGTTGAAGGCGGTGCAGAACAAGCAGGTCTATGAGGTGAACCCCAGCATGTACCTGTTTGGCCGCGGCACCCACTCGATCAGCATCGCGCTGAACGACGCGATGCACAAGATCTACCCGGACGTTTTCCCGTAATGGCGACGCTGGCGCAGATATCTCGCGCCGTCCCGGCCGCCAGGGCCAGCCGCGTGCTGGTCCTGGCGGCGGTTCTCGTTGTGGCCCTGGGCGGGCTGATGATGCTGGGGCTCCTGCTGGGCACGCCCCAGTTGGCGCCGAACGACCTGGGCACCATCGCCAACGGCGGCGGCGACAGGCTGGCGCGCATCGTGGTGACGCAACTGCGCCTGCCGCGCGTGCTGCTGGGCGCCGGCGCGGGGATCATGCTGGCCCTGGCCGGGACGCTGCTGCAAGGCACCCTGCGTAACGCGCTGGGCTCGCCGGAACTGCTGGGGGTCTCGGCGGGCGCCGGGCTATTTTTTACTTCTTCCCGCGTGAGCGCCATTT
>CBJNAR010000391.1:0-4752 GCA_966434075.1 uncultured bacterium | reverse complement strand
TGAGCATCGACACGGGCTGGCCGAGCATGGCCGCCTCGGCTTCGATGCCGCCGACGCCCCAGCCCAGCACGCCCAGCCCGTTGATCATCGTCGTGTGCGAGTCCGCCCCGACGACCGTGTCGGGGTAGGCTTGCGGCAGGGAATCGGGGCCGCCGGTCTGGTCGGCGGCGGTGGTGAAGATGACGCGGGCCAGATATTCGAGGTTGACCTGATGGACAATGCCGGTGCCGGGGGGAACGACCTGGAAGTTCTGCAAAGCCTGCCGGCCCCAGCGCAGGAAGGCGTAGCGCTCCCGATTACGCGCAAACTCCCGCTCGGCGTTAGTGAGCAGGGCCGCGGCGGAGCCGTAGGCATCCACCTGCACCGAGTGGTCGATGACCAACTCGACCGGCTGCACGGGGTTGATGCGCGTGGGGTCGCCGCCCAGCCGGGCCAGGGCGGCCCGCATGGCCGCCAGGTCCACGATAGCGGGCACGCCGGTGAAGTCCTGCAAGAGAACGCGCGCGGGAGTGAAGGCGATTTCGGTATCAGGGGTGGCGTGCGGGTTCCAGGCGGCCAACCGGGCGATATGATCTGCGGTGACGGCCCGACCGTCTTCGGTCCGCAGTAGATTCTCCAGGCAGATTTTAAGGGCATAGGGTAAACGGGCGACATCGTATCCCAGGTGGGCCAGCCCCGCCAGCCGGTAAATCTCATACTCGCGGCCACCCACCGCCAGGGTGGACCGTGCCCCAAAGCTATTCATGGCTGCTATCTCCAAATAGGACTGAGTTATGCGGCGCCGTCCGGCCGCTTCGACAAACCGATTATAGATCTGCCCAGACTATTTGTATAGACAATAGAGCTAATCATATTGATTGGATTTCCTTATCAAACGTGCTGCGGATGGCGTATAATAAAGCCGGCGGAGTGGGTAAGTTTGGCGTTGGCCGGGGAGCAAAATGGCCGGGAGCAATGCGATGGACCTGCATAAACTGCGTATCTTTGTGGCGGTGGCGCGCACGGGGCATTTCACCCGTGCGGCGGAGCAGCTCGCCATGAGCCAGCCCACGGTGTCGCAGCAAATCGCCCTGCTGGAGACGGCGCTCGGCACGGCCTTGATCGACCGCCAGTCGCGCCGCCCGCAGTTAACACCGGCAGGCGCGGCCCTGCTGCCCTATGCCGAGCAGATCCTGGCGCTGGCCGAGGAGGCCGCCGAGGCGGCGCGGGTCGCCGCGGGCCTGTCGGATCGTACCTTGCGCCTGGGGGCCGGCCATATCGTCGCCACGTACCTGCTGCCTGATCTGTGGCGGCACTACCAGGCCGCCTACCCGCAGCACCGGGTGCAGATCACCATCGGCAATACCGGCGAGTTGCTGGCAGCCCTCACCCAGGAAGCCGTCGAGCTCGCGCTGGTGGGGTTGCCGGCCAACCAGGCCGGGGTGCAAGTGACACCTTTCCTGCACGATCGGCTAGTGGTGATTGTCCCCGCCGGCGATCCGTGGGGCGAGCGGACGGCGATCCGGACCGAGGATCTGCCCAGCCGCCGGGTGCTGGTGCGCGAGCCGGGCTCGGCCCTGCACTCCACCGTCGAACAGTTGCTGGGGCCGGCCGGGCTGGGCGGGGCGGGGACCATTGTGCTGGGGGAAACCGAAGCGATCAAGCGCAGTGTCGAGGCGGGGCTGGGCGTGGCGCTCGTGCCCGAGATCGCCGTGGCGCGGGAGGTAGCGGCGGGCAGCCTGCGGGCGGTGCCGCTGGAGGGGCCGGCGGCGCGGCGGACCTATGCCTATGCCCGGTTGAGCCGGCACCGGCTTTCCCCCGCGGCGCAGGACCTGATCCGCCTGCTGCCCAGGCCGCCCGGCAGCGTCTGAGCGCGGCCCGGCGCGCCGGAAAGACCGTCTGCCGGCTCCGGGGCGCGAATCCAGCGCGCCGGCGGCCCAGCGTCCGCGGCGCGATTATTGCCGGAATTCTGAATCGTCGGTACCCAATTTCGATCTGGCCCTAGCCGCCGGAGTCATCGGTGCAACCCGGCGGGGCCGCAGGATAGCCGGCCCTATAGGCACCACCGCAGGCCACACACGACAGGAGAACAGGCAACCCATGACAGGAAGCACGCTGATTGAGATACTGGTCATTCTGGTCCTGATCCTGGCGAACGGGTTTTTCGCCGCCAGCGAAATGGCTGTCGTCTCGGCCCGGCGCAGCCAGCTAGAGCGGCAGGCCGCCACCGGCAAACGCGGCGCCCGGAGCGCTCTGGCCCTGGCCCAGAAACCCGAATACTTTCTTGCCACCGTCGGCATCGGTATCGAGCTAATCGGCACGTTTACGGCGGCCTTCGGCGGCGACCGGTTGGCGGCCACGGTGGAGGAGGGGCTGGCGACGATGCCCGCCCTGGCGGGCCAGCCGGGCTTGCGGCAGATCCTCGCCCTGCTTGCCGTGGTGCTGCCGATCACGTTCTTGACCATGCTGCTGGGCGAACTGATCCCCAAGCGCCTGGCGCTGCGCCACGCCGTCGGGATGGCGACCTTCAGCGCCCCGCTGCTGACGGCCATGGGCCGCCTGCTCAGCCCCCTGGTCGGGCTGTTGACGGGGGCGGCCAATATCGCGCTGCGGCTGCTGGGACAGACCGGCCCGAACGAGAATCCCGTCACCGAGGAGGATATTGTCTACCTGGCCCGCGAAGGCACCACCAGCGGTACGGTGGAGACCGCCGAGGCGCAGTTTATCAACCGGGTCTTCCAGTTCACGGACCGCGCGGTGCGCACCGTCATGACCCCGCGGCTGGAGATCGTCGGGCTGCCCCGGAGCGCGTCCCTGACCGAAGCGGTGCGGGCCGTATTGACCTCCGGCCACGCCCGCCTGCCCGTCTACGACGACTCCCTTGACCACACCCTGGGCGTGGTGTCCAGCACCGCCCTGCTGCAAGCCCTGGCCGACCAGTCCGCCGCCGATCTGCGCGCGCTGCTCCAACCGGCCACGTTTGTGTTGGAACATCAACATATCGGGGATGTTCTGGTGTTGTTCCGCCAGCAGGGCACGCACCTGGCCCTGGTCGTGGACGAGTACGGATTGGTGACGGGCATGGTGACGCTCACCGATATCCTGGAAGAATTGGTGGGTGAGTTGCCGGGCGAGGAGCAAGCCCTGGTCGACCGGCCTGTGGTTCGCCGGCCGGACGGCAGTTGGCTGGTGGACGGCATGGAGGCGTATGACGCGGTGCGCCAGCAGGTCGGCTTGCCGGTCCTGCCCGCCGAGGCACGGGGCGGCTACACGACGATCGCTGGGCTGGTGCTGGCCCGACTGGGCCGCGTGCCGGTGGCCGGCGACGAGATCCGGCTCGGTGAGTTCGTGATCGAGGTGGTGGATCTCGATGAGCGGCGCATCGACCGGCTGCTGATTCGCCGGGCGCCCGACGAGGATGCCCCGCCCGACAGCGACACCTGAGCGGCCGGGCAGACGCACCGGCACGGGGCCTCACGCCGGAGCGGGCCTATACCAGGACCAATGTTTGCCCATCAGCGTAGTGAGGTTGCCAGAATGGAAGTATCGCGCCGGTTGGGGCGCCTGATCCGGCGGGCGACCAGGGAGTATTTGGTATTTTATAGGCGCCGGGTCGCAACATTTAGGTTGTGGAATCGTTTCCAATTATAGGGAGATGGAAACGTTTTCATACATCGGGAATGAGGGCGTTTGGCAATCAGAGACTAAGCAAGGTGAGGTTGGATGAGCGAATTCGTTTACACCTGTTTGCTGGCGTACCACCAGTATCGGGAGCTACGGGTGGCGCTGGCGCTGGGCCTGCTGGGCGTGTTATATCTGGTGCTCAGCTAACCGGAGATACCGTACCCGGTCACGGCGATGCAAGCATGACTGTGTGCTATAATAGAACCGCACCCAGGCGCTGCCGCCCATAGACAGCGGTGCGGCGGCGCGGCCCCCGCCCCTGGCAAGCCTGGCGCGCTGTATCGCACCTACCCCATCACCGCAGGCAGGAGGGCTCCCATGACCGAGGCACTCGCGGAACTCCAGGCGCAATTGGGGCCGGACAAAGTGACGACCAGCCCCACCGTCTTGCAGAGTCATGGCCGGGACGAGAACTTCCCCGAGGTCCGCCCGCCGATCGCCGTGGCCTATGCCGAGCAGTTGGAGGATGTGCAAACCGCCGTTACCTGGTGTGGGGCGCACCAGGTCGCGCTGATCCCCTTTGGCGCCGGCACCAGCCTCGAAGGCGCCCTGGTCCCGGCGGATCCCCAGGTCCCCACCCTCAGCCTCGACCTCTCGCGTATGAACCAGGTGCTGCGTGTCGAGCCGGAGAACTTCCTGGCCGTCGTGCAACCCGGCGTCACCCGCACGGCCCTCAATACCGCCTTGCGCTATACCGGCCTGTTCTTTCCCGTGGACCCTGGTGCCGACGCGTCGCTGGGCGGCATGGCGGCGACCAATGCCAGCGGCACCACGACCGTGCGCTATGGCGGGATGCGGCCCAACACCCTGGCCCTCCAGGTCGTGCTGGCGAACGGCGAGGTTCTGCGGCTGGGGCGCCCGGTGTTCAAGACCAGCAGCGGTTACGACCTGAAGGACCTGTTCATCGGCTCCTCGGGCACGCTTGGCGTGATCACCGAGTTGACCGTGCGGCTGCACCCGCTGCCCGAGCATATCCACACCTTGCGCGTCTTCTTCCCGTCGATCACCGCTGCCGCCGAAGCCGCGTACCGTGATGAGATCAAACGCCATCCGCGCGACTCGTTCACTTGCCGCGCGCGTGATGACTTT
>CBJNAR010000390.1:0-4761 GCA_966434075.1 uncultured bacterium | reverse complement strand
GTCGATGTCGGTGTGGCTGTCGCCGTATCCGTGGGCGTCGCGGTAAAAGTCGGCGTATCGGTCGGCGTCGCGGTAAAGGTCGGCGTATCCGTCGGCGTCGCCGTATAGGTTGGCGTATCGGTCGGCGTCGCCGTATAGGTTGGGGTATCAGTTGGGGTCGCGGTAAAAGTCGGCGTATCCGTCGGCGTCGCCGTATAGGTTGGGGTATCGGTCGGTGTGGCGGTAAAAGTCGGCGTATCCGTCGGTGTCGCCGTATAGGTTGGGGTGTCTGTCGGCGTGGCCGTAAACGTTGGTGTATCGGTCGGCGTCGCCGTAAACGTGGGCGTGTCCGTCGGCGTCACGGTAAAGGTCGGCGTGTCCGTCGGCGTCGCCGTATAGGTCGGCGTATCACTGGCCGTGGCCGTCGGGGTTGGGGTCTCTGTAGGCGTATCGGTCGGAGTTGCGGTGCTCGTCGGCGTCTCCGTTGCCGTCGGCGTGTCGGTCGGGATGGGCGTGGGCGTCACCGTTGGGGTATTGGATGCCGTAGTGAACTGGCCCTCCGTTGCGAAGATGCCACCGGCCCAGGCCGTGTCGATCGCTTGCACGCTCCAGTAGTAGGTGGTGGCTGGCGATAGATTCCTTAAGGTATAAGCGAGATTGGGACCGGCGTTCCCAAACGCCGGCAGCCGGCGCAGGCCATCAGCCGCCGCCATAGGGGCGACGATATCGCTGCCGCCGGGGCTGGTGCCCACGCGCACGTTGTAGTTCAAACCTGTGCTCGGCAGCGTCTCGCTATCGGTCGCCGCTTGCCAGGTGAGGACGACACTGGTGGTCGTCACCACGGTGGCGACGAGCGCGGACGGCGGGCCCGGCGCCGCGTCGGGCAGTGGGGCCGCACCCTCGTTATGGTACACGCGCAGTAGGCTCCGGTAGCCGTTCGTGACAACCTCCGCGGTTCCCGCGAATAAGAAGTCCAGGCGCCCGTCCGTGTCATAGTCGCCCCATGCGACCACCCCGTTGAACATCGCCGCGGGGCTATCGGCGCTATCCTGCGTGAAGGTGCCGGTCCCAATATTGTGGTACAGCGTGCTGGACCCGCTAGAGGTACCGCTGGCCGGAGTACCGGTGATGAGGAAATCGAGCCAGCCGTCATTGTCATAGTCGCCCCAACTCGCGCTGCTCTGCCCCACCTGGGCCAGCGGCGATGTGGGAAATGCGCTTGTGGTCACATCACTGAATGTGCCGCCGCCGATATTGTGATACAGCCGGCTCATGCGCGCGCTACTGGGGCCGCTGCCGGTCGTCAACAGATCCAGGCGCCCGTCGTTGTCGTAATCGCCCCAGGCGGTGGTACCGCGGTTCATGGCGGGCAGGCTCGTATTGGGACCCAGGGGGTGCGTGTCCACGCTGAAGTGCCCACCGCCGTCGTTGTGGTAGAGTTTGCCGGCAATGCTGGTACACCCACTGTTGGCACAACCCGAGAGCCACAAATCCGGCGCCCCGTCGTTATCGTAGTCTCCCCAGGCCACATTACTCCAGTACACGCCGGGCAAACCGGTGTTCGGACCGAGCACGTCCGTGTCCTCGCTGAAGTGCCCGGCACCGTCGTTATGATACAACTTGCTGGTGGCGGCCCCGGTAGCCGCGTCATATTGCCCGCTGATGAGGATGTCGAGCCGCCCATCGTTGTCATAGTCACTCCAGGCCGCGGCACTCATCCAGATGCCCGGCACCCCAGCGGGGAACGCGGCGGCGGTCACATCGGTGAAGGTGCCGGACCCCGCGTTGTGGTAGAGCCGGGAGATGGGACCGGAGGAAGCCTGCCCGGTGAGCATCAGATCGAGCCGCCCGTCATTGTCATAGTCGCCCCAGGCTAACCCGGCCCGCGTGACGTGAGCGAGCATCGCGGCCGGCGGCACCGGATTGACGTTAGTGAAGGTGCCGTCCGGGTTGGCGTGGAACAGTTGGGTCGTGCGCGTGCCGGTGGTCCCCGCCAGCACGAAATCGAGCCGCCCATCATTGTCGTAGTCCCCCCAGGCACCCTTCACATCGCCCAGATCCGGATCCAGGCTATACGTAACACTGAAGGCAAGGGTGGAGGCCGCCAGCATGCGGGGTAAAGCTGCACTTGCGGGATGCGGCCCAGGAATGGCTGCCGGCCTCAGGGATGCCACGGACCGCGCCGATCCTGCGGTGGCAAGCCCATGAGCCTGAACCGGCCCGCGCGCGTTCGCCAGGACTCCCAGTACCGCCGCCCCAACCGCCAGCGCGCACAACATGAAGCCAAACCATCTGTAGCGACGTACCATCTCTATCCTCCCATCCTGAATTGGACGGCTGCCAGTCCGTCTTGCCGTTGTGATCGCCCTCTCCCCCGCCCTATACCGCCGTGCGCCAAGCCGGTAGGGTTTCCCTCCCAGGAGGGATCTTTTGGTCGCACGGGAGCGCAGCGCCCCCGCCATAAATCTAGCAAACCGATCGTTCCCGCAGCGTTCCCGAACACTGCCGGATAAGATCGATTCGAATCACGGTTGAGCCGGAACGTTGAGGGCATGTTCCAGGCAAACGAGGGGCTGCCGAGCGCGGTTCACGGAAGCGATATGCGCTTGACATGTGACATGTGGGAGTCACACGCTCAGCAAGAGTAAATCCTCTGAATTAATGCACAATTCCAACGGAATTGGCTTGCTATCAGTGGATAGATAGTCTATAATAGTAAAAACTTCCGGCAGACAATGCGCGGCCACGCAAAGGCACCGCCGATCTGAGCCTAACGGCGCGCTGCTTCGTCCTTCAGACATTACCTCGGATCCCTGGGTCACTAAACTAATCCCTTCGTGCGGGCACCCCGACTCCCGTAGCATCGCCGCACGCACGGAGCCTTACCACACTGCCATTCCTGGTGGTTCGGGGCGCACGTTGGCCGCGCCGTCCTCGTCCGAAAGGAAATCCAATGCCTGAGCCGCTGCTGCAGATTCGTGTACTCGGCGAGTTCCTGCTCCTGGTCAGCGGCAACCCGCTAGCCCTCCCCAATGCGGCGCGGCTACAGGCGTTGCTGGCCTATCTGCTGCTCCACCGTGCGGCGCCCCACCCGCGCACGCACCTGGCCTTCCTGCTCTGGCCGGACTCGCCGGAAGCTCAGGCGCTGACCAACCTGCGCAAGCTGCTCCATCAGGTGGGCCAATCCGTGCCCGCCCTCGAAGCCTGCCTGCTCAGTACCCGCCAGCACCTGCAGTGGTGCCCGGACGCCGCGTGTGCCAGCGATCTGCCCGAATTTGAGACGGCGCTGGCTTGCGCTATGGTCGCCTCGGATTTGGTGAGCAAACAGGCGGCGCTGGAAGCCGCCGTCATTGCTTATCGCGGGGATCTGCTGCCCAGTTGCTACGACGAGTGGATCCTGCCCGAGCGCGAACGCTTGCGCCAAGCCTTCACTCGTGCGCTCGACCAACTGATCAACCTACTAGCAGGGCAGCACGACTACACGGGCGCCATCCGCTACGCCGAGCGCTTGCTGCACCACGATCCGCTCCACGAAGCCGGGTACCGCCGACTCATGGAGTTGCACCAGGCCAATGGCGATGTGGCCGGGGCGTTGCGCGTCTACCAGCATTGTGCGGCTACCTTACAGCGCGAACTCGGCGTGGAACCCGGCCCGGCGGTTCAGATTTTGTATGAAAGCCTGGTCCAAAGGGCGACATCATCGCTGCCTTCCGTCGCCGGGTTACGCCCGCGCCATAATTTGCCGGCGTCTCCGAATCGCTTTATTGGCCGGGTCGCAGAGGTGCAGGCAGCCACGGCGCTCTTACGGGAGCAGGAAGTCCGGCTGATGTGTTTCCTCGGCCCCGGCGGCAGCGGCAAGACGCGCCTGGCTCTGGAAGTGGCCCGCGGGCTGGCCGGCGAGTTCGCTGATGGGATCTGGTTTGTGGACCTCGCCCCGGTCCGCGATCCACGATTGGTGCTGGCCGCCATTGCCCAGACGTTGCAGGTTCCGGAACGGGCCGATCAAGGGTTACGCGACCGCTTGCGCGACTATCTGCGCGACAAAGAGTGCTTGCTGCTGCTGGACAACTTCGAGCAAGTGCTGGACGCCGGGCTGGACATGGCTTACCTGCTGGCCGGGGCGGCCGGGCTGAAGGTGCTCGTGACAAGCCGGGCGCGGCTGCAACTCTATGGCGAACAGGAGTTCCCGGTACCACCGCTCCCCTTGCCCGATCTGCTGAACGTGCCTTCGCCAGACGAACTGGCCGCTCAGGAAGCGGTGGCCCTGTTCCTGGAGCGGGCACGCGCCGTGCGGCCAGGTCTGCCCGCCACGCCGGCCACCTTGCGCACCGTGGCCGAGATTTGTCGACGGCTGGATGGCTTGCCGCTGGCGATTGAATTGGCCGCGGCGCGCGTGCGGGTGCTAACCCCCGAAGCCCTGCTGGGCCGCCTAGACCAGCGGTTGCCCGTGCTGAACGCCGGCCCGCGCGATCTCCCGGCCCGTCAGCAGACATTGCACCGGACGATCGCCTGGAGCTATGAGCTACTCGCGCCCCTGGCCCAGCGCCTCTTTCGGCAATTGGCGATCTTTGCCGGCGGTTGGACGCTGGAAGCCGCAGAGGTCGTCTGTGGTCAGGGCGTAGACGATGCCGGAGAGATCCTGATCGGGCTGGAGGAGCTAGTTGCGCAGAGCCTGGTGTCATGCCAGACAGCCCCGTCTGGCGAGGACCGATTCGGCATGTTGGAGACAATCCGGGAATATGCCCAGGAGCGGCTAGAAGAGAGCGGCGAGGTGATCCCGCT
>CBJNAR010000389.1:0-4765 GCA_966434075.1 uncultured bacterium | reverse complement strand
GGTGGTGCTGGCGGGGGGCTTCCCCCTGGTCAGCCCCGCCACGCCCCATTTCTCGGACGTGCCGCTCGGCCACCCGTTCTACACCTACATCGAGACGGCCTACGCGCACGGCGTGATCAGCGGCTACGCCGACGGCACCTTCCGCCCCGGCAACGACGTGACGCGCGGGCAACTGTCGAAGATGGTGGTGCTCAGCCAGGGCATCCCGGTCAGCACCCCGGCCACGCCGACGTTCCTCGACGTGCCGGCGGCCTATCCGTTCTACGGCTATATCGAGACGGCGGTGGCGCACAACATCGTCAGCGGCTACACCTGCGGCTCGCCCGGCGAACCGTGTCCGGGGCGCTACTACCGGCCCAACGTCTCGGCGACGCGCGCGCAGTTGAGCAAGATGCTCTACCAGGCGACGCACCCGGCGCAGCCGCAGCGCCGTCGCCCCCGCTAACGGTGGAGGGAGCCGGTTCCCGGTGGGGGACCGGCCCCTGTTGTTGGACGGGTGAAGGGACATATCCCTATAGGTGAATGAGAGCGGTGCGGGATTGCCCGGCCCGTCGAGAAGTTGGTCGGTGGAGCGGCGTCGCCCGGCCCGTCAACGGGCGGGCTATGTTTACGAAGCCCGCCTGCGCGGGCTGGAGATCGGCGCGGGGGCGGCGGGGGGCGGTAGGGCGGGCACATTGGTCCGTCCCTGCGGCGAGGGCTCGGAGAGGCCGCGAAGGCGGCCTTGGTTCACGTAGCCCGCCCGTTGACGGGCCGGGCGACGCCGCTCCACCGGGATCTTGCCGCGATGTGTAGGAGGCCCATCTCGTCTTTACTCAGCACTCAGCACTCAGCACTCAGCACTGCGGTTGCGGTGGGCGATCTAACATGGTACAATTAGCCCGCGATCCCCTGCGATCGAGGTATGATGCCGGACTACCCCGAGGAGTGAACTTTGCCTTCCCTGCTGCGTAAATATTGGATCTGGCCGGTGCTGCTGCTGGTGCTCGTGGTGGCCGGGTTCATGCGCCTCTACGACGTGAACTTCGACCAGAACACCCACCAGCACCCCGACGAGCGCGCCATCGCCGACTGGGCGATGAACCGGATCAATATCCCGCCCGGCACCACCCTCGACCAGTTGCTCGACCCCGCCCGCAGCCCGCTCAACCCGCGCATCAACGGCCAGGCCATGCACTACGGGGCGATGTTCCTCTACATCGTCAAGACCGTGGCCGTCAACGCCTCCAACCTGTTCAACAAGCCCGAATGGCTGGGCTACGACGGCATCACCCTGGTCGGGCGAACGACATCCGGCGTGTTCGACCTGATCACCGTGTTCCTGGTGTTCCTGATCGGGCGGCGGTTGTATGGGCGCAACGCGGGGCTGCTGGCCGCCGTGTTCTCGGCCCTGGCCGTCACCCAGATCCAGATCTCCCACTTCTTCATCTCCGAGCCCTACCTGGTCACGTTCCTGACGGCCACGCTCTATTTCTGCGTGGTGCTGATGCAAAATCGGCGCGCCTGGGCCGCGGCATTGGCCGGGCTGATGATGGGCTTCGCGCTGGCCTGCAAGATCAGCGTGCTGCCGATGGCGCTGCTCATCGTGGCCGCGCTGGCGCTGCGCGTGGCCTATCGCGCCCGCACCCGCCAGTTGGGGCCGCCGCCCGAATTGGACGACCCCTACGGTCTGGAACCGGCCACGCGCGCTGAGCGCACCGCCCCCGGCTGGCTGGCCCGGCGCCGCGCCTACGGGCTGCTGGCGCTGGCCGCGCTGACGACGCTCATCGGCATCACCATCGGCGACCCCTATGGCGTGCTCGACTCCGGGTTCCGGGTGGTCGTGGGCAACCCGCCGACCGTGCCCGGCAATACCTTCTTCCAGTTGGGGCCGGTGCAACTGTTCGCCGAGCAGGGCAAGTACCTCTACCAGTTGGGCGAGGAGGCGGCCATCCAGCGCGGCACCGCCGATTTCCCGTTCACCCGGCAGTACATCGGCACCATCCCGGTGGTCTACCACTTCCAGCAGTTGGTGCAGTGGGGCATGGGCCCGGCGTCGGGCATCCCGGCGCTGTTCGGCCTGTTCGCGGCGTTCTGGTTTGCGATCCGCCGCCGCCGGTCGGCGGAGATCCTGCTGCTCAGCGGCATGATTCCCTACTTCCTGACCATCGTCACGCTGGAAGCTAAGTGGATGCGCTACATGCTGCCGCTGGTGCCCTATATGTGCATCCTGGGCGCGGCGCTGCTGTTGCGCGGGCTGCACTGGAGCGCGGCGGTGCGCGACCGGATCGCCCTGCGCTTGCAGTGGGGCAAGGGCGTGCCGCTGGGCTTGCGGCTGCGGCGCTGGGCCTTCCCGGCGATCACCGCCGTGGCCGTGCTGGGCAGCGCGGCCTGGGCCACCGCCTTCATGAACATCTACACGCACGAGGAATCGCGCGTGATCGCCTCGCGCTGGATGGCCCACAACATGGCGCCCGGCTCGGCGGTCGGCCACGAGACCTGGGACGACGCGCTGCCCTTGAACATGCCCGGCGACCCGCTGCCCCCGCTGAGCGGCGTGGATATGGGCCTCTACGACGACAAACCCAGCCCCGAAGAATTCAACTACATCGCCAGCCTGCTCAACCAGACCGACTACATCGTGCTGTCGAGCAACCGGCTCTGGCGCTCGATCCCCAACCTGCCGTGGCGCTACCCGGTGCAGATCCGCTATTATGACCTGTTGATGAGCGGCAAACTGGGCTTCAAGCAGGTGCTGCCCGAAGCCTACCAGAAGGTCTATCCGGAGATCTTCGGCATCAAGATCAACGACGACAGCGCCGACGAGAGCTTCACCGTCTACGATCACCCGCAGGTGCTGGTGTTCCACAAGGAACGCAGCCTGAGCATGGACGAGCTGCGCACGCTGTTCGGCGCGACGCTCGACCAGGTGTCCATCCCGGCGCGCCACCTGGAGACGCGCACCCCGCAGACCTACGACAAGTCGCTGATGCTGGCGGAGCCGCCGGGGCAACAACTGGCCCTGGGCGACTACGCCTGGAACGCGCTGGCCCAGAACCAGTGGGTGGCGGTGCTGCTGCTGCTGATCGTCGTGGAGGTGTTCGGGCTGCTGGCCTGGCCGGTGACGGCGGTCGTCTGCCGGCGCCTGCCCGACCGCGGCTACCCGCTGAGCAAGACGCTGGCGCTGGTCGTCGTGGCCTGGATGGTCTGGATGGCGGCCAGCCTGCGGCTGGTGCCGTTCACCGTCTGGAGCATCCTGGGCGGCGTGGTGCTGCTGGGGCTGCTGTCGGCGTTCCTCTGGCGGCGCTTCGGGTCCGAATTACGCGAGTATATGCGCAGCCACCGCGCGCTGATCCTGGCCTGGGAGGGGCTGTTCCTGCTGGCCTTCGGCGCCTTCCTGCTGGTGCGCCTGCTCAACCCCGACCTGTGGCAGCCCTGGAACGGCGGCGAAAAGCCGATGGAGTTCGGCTTTCTCAACTCGGTGCTACGCAGCCCCTGGATGCCGCCCGGCGATCCCTTCTACAGCGGCGGCTATATCAACTACTACTACTACGGCTACTTCCTGCTCGGCACGCTGATCAAGCTGATCGGCGTGGACCCTGCCGTCGGCTTCAATATCGTGCTGCCCCTGCTCTACGGGCTGACCGTGCTGGGCGGCGCGAGCATCGTCTACAACTGCGTGGCGACGGTGCAGCGGGCGCGCGGCTGGCGCGGCGGGCCGTCGACCACGGCCTTCGGCTGGGGGCTGCTCGGCGCGCTGCTGTTCGTCGGCATCGGCAACCTGACCTTCCTGCTGCAATGGATCAGCATGACCCTGCCGGGGCTGCAACAGGCCGTGGTCGGGATGCTGGGTATCTTCGGGCCGGTGAACCCCGACCTGGCCCGGACGGTCGCCGGGTGGGATTACTGGGCGGCCAGCCGGGTCATCCCCGGCACAATCAACGAGTTCCCCTACTGGAGCTTCCTGTTCGCCGACCTGCACCCGCACCTGATCGACCTGAGCGTGAGCCTGCTGGCGCTGGGGCTGCTGTTCAACCTGGTGCTGGGGGCGTGGCGCTGGCCGGTGTTCGCCGCGCTGCCCGCCCGCTTCACCGAGGCCACCGTGCCCGCGGTGCCCGCGCCCGGCGTCTTCGCCCACCCGGACGACGGCTTCTGGGCCACCGCCTGGCGCGCCACGCTGGAGGCCGGGCACCGGTTGTGGGGGTCGGCGGCGTTCGACGGCTTCCTGCGCTTCGCGCTGACCGCGCTGGCCCTGGGCACGCTGTTCGCCGTCAACTCCTGGGACTTCCCGCTCTATGTCGTCGTCGGCGTGGGCGCGCTGCTGGTGGCGATCCTGGCCGCCTGGCAGAGCCACGCGGCGCGCCGGGCCGCGGTGCGCCTGGGGGCGCTGGTCGGCGCGGCGGGCGGGCTGGTCATCGCGTCGGTTGTGGCGCTGGTGTTCTACGCGCCTTTCCTGCTGACCTTCAAGCCGTTCTACAACCAGATCAAGACGATCACGCCCGACATGCGGCGCACCCAGTTTGACGAGTTCGTGGTGGTCTGGGGCCTGTTCCTGCTGATTGGGTTCACCTACCTGGCCCTGCGCCTGCGCCAGTATCCCTGGCGGGCAGCGCTGGACGACTGGCAGGGCTGGCTGGTGCGCGGCGGGCGACCCGGTCCGGTGCCGGCACCCGCCGGGGCGATCCCTGCCGCCCGGCCCGCCGCGACGACCTATGACGTCGAGATGTCGCGCTTCCTGGCCCCAGCGGCGCCCAGCGCCGGCGCGGTAGCCCAGGCGGCGGGCAACGGC
>CBJNAR010000388.1:0-4773 GCA_966434075.1 uncultured bacterium | reverse complement strand
CGGGCAGGCGCGGGCCGCGGCGATGCTGCTGCTGACCCTGCGCGGCACGCCCACCTGCTATTATGGCGACGAACTGGCGATGGTGGACGGCGAGATCCCGCCCGACCTGGTGCGCGACCCGCAAGAACTGGGCAAGCCGGGGCTGGGCCTGGGCCGCGACCCGGAGCGCACACCCATGCAGTGGGACGCCTCGCCGCACGCGGGGTTCACCACGGGCACGCCCTGGCTGCCGGTGGCCGCCGACTATCAGACCTACAACGTGGCGGCGGAGCGCGACGACCCAGAGTCGATGCTCAGCTTTGTGCGCGCTCTCCTCTCCTTGCGCCGGGACACGCCTGCCCTCAGCGTGGGCAACTATGCCGAGACGCCGTCCGGTTCCGCCGATCTCTTCGCCTTCACCCGCGAGCACGCTGGGCACGAGATCCTGGTGATTCTCAACTTCAGCCACACGCCCCAGCGGTTCCAGGCGCAATCGGGCCCGGCATCAGCCGATGTCCTGCTGTCCACCCTGCCCGGTCGCAGCGGGAACGTGGACCTGGCGAACCTCGAAGTAGCGGCCGACGAAGGGCTGATCCTGCGTCTGTAGGCCCAGCCGGTGCCGGACAAATGCAAACGGGGCGGACCTGCCGGAGGTCCGCCCTGTTTATGTCAAGCTGTTTTTCTGTGGCAGGCCGCGCAGTTACTCGGCGGAGACGGGCGGCGCGTCGGGAAAGCCCTCGCCGGGGCGCGGGGGGAAGTTCACCAGGACGGGCGCGGCCAGGTGGAGGTAATGCTGCACCATGAGCGCCACCACCACGCCGAGAGCAAGCGCCGTGAGGGGCGCCAGGTACACCGACACGATCACCAGGACGGCGACCAGGAAGAACAACAGGAAGCTGGCCCCCGGCATCCGCAGAGTCACGACGGCGGCGTTGCGCAGCACATGGCGCACTTGCATCTCCGGGTGGTCCACGAGCAGCGGCCAGGCGATGAGTTGGATCTCGATCCAGATCATCAGCACGTAGAGCAGGAAGACGATGCCCGTCGTGTAGAGCAAGCCGGAGCCGCCCAGGCGATCGGCGTAGAAATAGATGTCGAAGACCAGGATCACCGTGCCCAGCGCGGTGACCAACCCCATCTTCCAGGCGCGCCAGAACAGTTGCCGCAAAGCGCTGAAGAAGGTGCTGAACTCGGCGCCCTGCCCCACGGCGGCGTGCCGCGCCACCACCAGTAGCGCAGCGGTCGCCGGCGGACCGGCGACCACTGTCACGACGAAGCCGAACCAGATCAGGTTCAGGATGGCTAGATTGATGAGCGCGTACCACCAGTCCTGGATAGCGCGTGTAAACGCAATGCGTACGATGCCCATGCCGCTCCCGTGTGCTTCTAGCCCTTCACGCCGCTGTAGGTTGCCCCCTGGACATAGAAGCGCGAGAAGATGATGAACAACAACACCATCGGCAGAGTGTTGAACATCGACCCCGCCAGCACTACATTATAGAACGTGCCGTACTGGCCGCGCAAGAAGGCCAGGCCGACCGTCAGCGGGAACATGTCGGGGGTGTTGAGCAGCACCAGCATGTTCAGGAAGTCGTTCCACACGCCCTGGAAGGTCAGCAGCGCCAGCGTCACCAGCGCCGGTTTCGCCAGCGGCAAGATCACCCGCCAGTAGGTCGTGAAGATGCCCGCGCCGTCGATCTGCGCCGCCTCATCCAGGTCTTTGGGAATGCTCTGGAAGAACTGGGTCAGCATGAAGATCATCGCCGCGCTCACCACGCCGGGGATGATGATGGCCCAGTAGGTGTTGACCAGATGCAGCGCGTTCAGGATCTGGTACTTGGGGATCATCAATACCATGCCGGGGATCATCATCGTGGACAGCATGGCCGCGAAGACAATGCCCTTCCCCGGCATGCGCAGGCGGGCAAAGGCAAAGGCGGATAGCGAGCAGAAAAAGAGCTGCGCCACCACGATGCTCGCCGACATGATGAAGCTGTTCAGGATCCACCGCGGGAAGTACGAATTGCCGTTCTCGTCCGGCAGTACATTCCAGACATCGACGTAGTTCTGAAACCGCCACTCCTTGGGCAGGAAGGTCGGCGGCCAGGCCACCACCTCGGCGGTGCTCTTAAACGACCCCAGCAGCGCCATGACAAACGGGCCGAGGAAGATGATCGTCATCAAGATCAGCACAATGTAGCGGATGACCATGATGACGTAGTACATCGGCTCGCGCTCAACGGTCTTCGCTTGCGTGACCGGCATCGCCGCGGGGCGAGTTGTCGCTTTTGTCGCCATCGTTAAGCCTCCATCAGAACCCCAGGGGGCGCAAACTACTGGTTCGTGTTGCCGAGGAACCGGCGTTGCACCAGGAACAAAACGAAGATCAGCACGAACAGGATGAACGCCATGGCCGAGGCCCGCGCCATTTCCGAGTTCGTAAACGCCGCCTGGTAGATCAATAAGTTGATGGTGGTCGTCTGGTTGAGCGGGCCACCCGCCGTCATAATCAGCGCCTGGTCGAAGAGTTGCAGCGTGCCGATGGTGCCGAGCACCACCACCAGGAAGATAATCGGCCGCAGCATCGGGACGGTAATCTTAAAGAACCGGGCCACGCCGACGGCGCCGTCCAGGCTCGCGGCCTCGTAGATCTCCTCCGGGATGTCCTGCAGGGCCGCCAGGAAGTAGAGCATGAACGTCGGCGCCGTAGTCGAGATATTTAACAGCATCAGCGCCGGCAGCGCCGTATGCGCGCCCGCATCGGTCAACCAGGCCACGGGTTGGAAGCCGGTCCACCCAAACAGCGTCACGAGGACGTAGTTCAGGATGCCCTGCTTGAAGAAGACCCACACGAAGACGAGCGAAATCACGACCGACGACGTGACGCTGGGAATGTACCAGCCGATGCGGAAGAACTGCTTACCGGGAATCTTGGCGTTGAGGATCACCGCCAGGATAAGCGCGAGCCACGTCTGGAAGAAGGTGACGACGACGGCATATTCCAGCGTGTTTTGCACCGCCGTCCAGAACAGTTTGTTCTGCAAGACCGAGGTATAGTTGGTGAGACCGATAAGCTCGGGCGTGTTGAACAGGCGGAGATTCGTAAAGCTCAAATAAAAGACGTAGATCATCGCCCCGAAGGTGAAGATGATCGAGAGGATGATCCAGGGCGCGACAAAGAGGTAGGCGTGTAAGGCTTCGGAAGCCTTACGCGACATGCCCGGTGCCTTGGGGCTGGGGGCCGCCTGGACTTGAGTTGCCATAACGCTCCTCCTCGGCGGCCCGCGGCGCCAGGAAGCGTCGCGGGCCGGTAACTACCGGGATGAAAGCGCGCCGCCTGCTCGATGCAGCGCGGCGCGCGGGTCTCACGGCCCCGCCAGAAGCGGATCGATCTCCTGGCAGGCCTGGTCTAGCGCGTCTTTCGACGACTGCTGGTTCGCGTACACCCGCTGCGTGGCGTCAGCCAGCGCCTTCTTGATCTTCGGGTCGTTGATGCCGCCATAGTAGTCGGGCACGCCGTACTGCGCAGTCGCGTAGAGCAGCTTGGATGCCTTGTTGACCACGCCGGTGCCCTGGAAGAAGGGATCGTTCTCGAAGCCCTTCAGCGTCGGCAGCGCGAAGCCGGTCTGCAGGATCGCGCCTTCGTTCTCCCGGCTGGCGAGGAACAGCGCCAGCGCGGCGGCGGCCTTCGGGTACTTCGATTTGGCCGAGGCGCCCCAGGCGTTGAAGAAGAGCAGGTCGGCGGGTTGGCCGCTCTTGCCCAGCGGCAGCGGCGCCACATCATACTTCACGTTGTTGAACCCGCCCTTGGGATCGGCCATGAACGGGATCAGCCAACCGCCCTGGACGGTCGAGGCGATACGCTGCTTGGCAAAGGCTTCGCCCGACCACCCGGCCCCCACGTCGGCGGGGATCGTGGCCGTCTTATCCTTGTACATGCCGTACCACCAATCGAGCGTCGAGACACCAATGTCGCTGTTGATGGCGCACTTGTTGTTGTCGAGAATCTTGCCGCCGTTCGCCAGGGCGAAGGCCATCCAGCGCTCGGGATCGGGATCGACCGAGGTGCCGTAGATCTTGCTGTTCGGGTCGGTGCCCTGGACCGACTTGGCGACGAAGTTCTTGAAATCGTCCTGGGTCCAGCCTTCCTTGGGCTCGGTCGCACCCGTCTTCGCCAGCATATCCGTGTTGTAGAACACGGCCAGCGAACCGAAGTCCTTCGGCAGCCCATAGACCTTGTTGTCCAGGATGAACGTATTGATCAGGGACGGGAAGTAATCGTCCTTGCTGCGGCCCACTTCCTGGAGCGCCGGGCCGAGATCCATCAGGATACCGGCGGGCATCAGTTCAAAGGCCAGACCGGGGTCAATATAGAAAACGTCGGGTTCCGAGCCGCCCTTGACCTGGGCCTTGAGCTTGGTCTGGTAATCGGTGGGCTGCGGTTCGTAGTTGACCTGGACGTTCGGGTAGACCTGGTTAAAGCGGGCGATGGCGTCGCGGTTCACCTGCTGCTCGGAGGTATCGCCCCAACTGGAGACACGCAGGACAGCGCCGTCTTCAACGGCATTCTTCTTATAGGCACTGGGATCGAAAGTGGAACTGGACGCGCCGCCGCTGGCCGGGGTTGCGGCCATGGCTTCGGTGGCAGTCGCCGCGCCCGCCGCCGGGGTATCGGTGGCCGCTCCTGCGGCGGCTGCCGGGGTATCGGTGGCGGCGGGTGCCGCCGCGGCGGGAGTATCGGTGGCCGCTGCCGCGCCGCCGCCCGTGCCCGTGGTCGCCGTGGGACTTTCGCCG
>CBJNAR010000387.1:0-4775 GCA_966434075.1 uncultured bacterium | reverse complement strand
AACGACGTGCTCGCCACGCTGCGCACCCAGATCGAGGCCAAGCAGCAGCACGTCGAAACCCACGTGCCCTGGGGCCTGCCCGACATCAAGGTGGACCGCGACCGTATCGTGCAGATCCTGACCAATCTGATCAGCAATGCCCACAAGTACACGCCCGAAGGCGGCACGATCACAGTCAGCGTCGAGGAAGTGGACAGCGGCATGCTGGGGGTGGCGGTGAAGGATACCGGCATCGGCATCTCGGCCAAGGACCAGGAGCGGCTGTTCACGCGCTTCTTCCGCGCCGACCACCCAGGAGTGCAGACGGTCAGCGGGACGGGCCTGGGCCTGGTGATCGCCCAATCGCTGGTCGAGATGCACGGCGGCGCCATGCAGGTCGAGAGCGCTCTGGGCGAGGGCAGCACCTTCCGCTTCACCCTGCCGATGCGCGCGGGAGAAGACTCGCGGCCGCCCGCCGAGAAGCGGGCCGGGGAGGCGGCGCCCGTCGTCGTGGCGGCCCCGCCGGTGCGCGATCCGGCCCCGCCCCCCGCGCCGGCGCTGAGCGCGGAGGAAGAGGCCCAGAACCTCGACCTCTCGGCGCTCGATGCGCCCGACAGCGCGCTGGAGGCCACCCCGGCGCCCGCCGGGGCGGCGGACGTGGCGGGTGCGCCGCGCGATGAAGAGGCGCCGCGATGAGCCAGTATCATGTCCTGGTCGCCGAAGATGAAGCCGATATCCGCTTCATGACCTGTTTTACCCTGCGCTTCGGCGGCTTTGAGGTCACAGAGGCGGTGGACGGCCAGCAAGCGTTGGAACTGGCCCAGCAGAATCCGCCCGACCTGATTTTACTCGACGCGAAGATGCCGCGTCTGGACGGCTATGAGACGTGCCGGCAGTTGAAGAGCCTGCCCGCCACAGAGCACATCCCCGTCGTCATGTTGTCGGCGATGGGGCAGGAGCGCGAGATCGACCGCGGGAAAAGCGCGGGCGCCGTGGCCTACCTGCTGAAGCCCTACCAGCCGCAGGAGTTGATCGCCCGGCTCAAGGCGATCCTGGAGCAGTAACGTCGCGGGGCCAACCGGCAATTGCCGGTATAGGCGGCATCTCCCGCGGACAGTGCGCGGCGGCGCCCGGCAACCGCGCGTTGCGCTATTCGTTCGACTAGTGAGGAAGAATCACTGTTCACTGGCCCCGGCGCCGGCTGCGGATGTTGCGGCCCGCGTCGCCCACCACTGACCACTGACCACCACGTATGAGTGCGATTGTCATCGAAAACAGCCTGGTTCACTACGAAGTGATCGGCCGCGGCAAGCCGATCATCTTTCTGCACGGCTGGCTCGGCTCGTGGCGCTACTGGATGGGCACCATGGAGGCCCTCGCCCGGCGCTACCGCTGCTATGCCCTCGATTTCTGGGGCTTCGGCGACTCCGATAAGACGCGCCTGAACTGCACGGTGTCGGACTACCTGTCGCTGGTGGATCAGTTCATGGACCGCATGGGCCTGGTCGATGCGCCGGTGGTCGGCCACTCGATGGGCGGCACCATCGCCATCCGCCTGGCGCTGGAGTACCCGCACCGCGTCAGCCGCCTGGTGCTGGTGAGCGCGCCGGTGGTGGGCCGGTCCTGCACGCCGATTATCAAGCTGGCGAGCAATCCCACCCTGAACAAGATGTTCTGGAAGCCGGCCATCCTGGCGACCTGGGGCCGCCCCCTGCTGCACCGCTGGATCGCCACCAACTGGCAGGTCTGGTACCGCGAGATCCTGGAGGACGTGCTGAAGGTGAAGCCGGAGGCCGCCCAGCAAAGCGGCTACACGCTGATCCGCACCGATCTGCGCCCCCAGTTGCGCCATCTCAAGATGCCGGTGCTGGCCGTCCACGGCGCCAAGGACACGGTGGTCGCCTTCTCCGAGTTGCAGCACTTCAAGAACCACGGCATGCACGACACCCAGACGGTGGCCTTCGACAAGTCGCAGCACTTCCCCATGCTCGACAGCCCCAGCGAGTTCCACAAGCTGCTGCTCGACACGCTTAGCTCCTGACGCCCGGCCCGGCGGCTCAAGCCGCCGGCTAGCGCTACGAAGCCCACCTGCGCGGGCTAACCGGGCAGCGTGCCTCGCGATTTTCCCAGGGGGGAATCCATTTCCGCGATCCGGCTAATGCAGGCGTAAATATTGCTGTGATGCCTTTGTAGGAGCCGGGTGCAAACCGGCCCGCGGCCACCGCTGCGTTGTAGGGCCGGTTTGCACCCGGCCCTGCTGCCCACGCCTTGCAACAGGGAGCAACCATCCATGCCTACCCGGATTCTCACAGGGGGGCGGGTGCTGACCATGGCCGGTCAGACCTTTGACCCCGGCTACATCATCATCGACAACGGCACGATCAGCGCGACCGGCGCGCTGGCCGACCTGTCGCAGCCCGCGCCAGACGCCGACGTGGTCGATCTGAGCGGCAAATGGATCCTGCCCGGCCTGATCGACGCGCACACCCATGTCGGCATCGGCGAGCAGGGCTTTGGCCGCGAGGGCATGGACACCAACGAGACGACCGACCCCGTCACGCCGCAGGTGCGGGCCATCGACGCGACCAACCCCGACGACGAGGCTTTCCGCGACGCGCTAGCAGCGGGCGTCACCGCCCTCAACGTTATGCCGGGCAGCGCCAACGTGGTCGGCGGGCTGGCCTTCGCGGTCAAGACCTTCGGCAGCCGCATCGACCAGATGGTGTTGCGCAATCCCACCGGCATGAAGGCGGCCATGGGCGAGAACCCCAAGCGCACCCACGGCGACGCCAAGCGTATGCCCTCGACGCGCCTGGGTATCGCCGCCCTGTTCCGCGACCTCTGCGTGCGGACGCAGAACTACATGGCGAAGCAGGCGCAAGCCGAGCCGGGCAAGCCCTTCGAGCGCGACCTGCGCCTGGAGCAGATGGCCCTGGTGCTGCGCCACGAGATCCCCATGCGTATCCACGCCCACCGCGCCGACGACATCCTGACCGCGCTGCGCATCCGCGACGAGTTCGGCTTCGACATGGTGCTGGACCACTCGACCGAGGCGTTCAAGATGCCCGACGAATTGCTGCGGCGCAACATCCCCGCCGTAGTCGGCCCCACGCTGACCTCGCGCTACAAGGTGGAACTACGCGAGCGCAATCTCAGGACGGCGGGCGTGCTGGTGCGGGCGGGGGTGAAAGTAGCCCTCACGACCGACCACTGGGTGGTGCCGATCCAGCACCTGCTGCTGGGCCTGATGCTCTCGGTGCGTGAGGGCCTGGATCGTGATGAGGCGCTCAAGCTGGTCACGATCAACCCGGCGGAGATCCTGGGCATCGCGAACCGGGTGGGCTCCATCGCCCCCGGCAAAGACGCTGACCTGGCCGTCTTCAGCGGCGACCCGCTCGACATCATGCAGCGCGTCGTCCGCGTCTACCTGGACGGCGAGCCGGTCTACGAGTACACCGGGTGAGTGGTCAGTGGTCAGTGGTCAGTGGTCAGTAGCGGTTAGTGCGTTGTAGAAAATAACGGGGGCGGGTTTCACACCCGCCCCCGCTGTTTGCTACTAATCCTCGTGCTTTACTGACCACTGACCACCGATCACTGACCACTCGTCCAGTGGCCGCTTTTGCCGCCGCTTTTTTCCAGCAGGCGGATGTCCGCGATCACCGCGCCGCGGTCCACGGCTTTGATCATGTCGTAGACGGCGAGGGCGGCGACGCTGACCGCGGTGAGGGCTTCCATTTCCACGCCCGTCGGGCCGGTGGTCTTGGCGCGCGCCTCGATGATCACCCGGCCCCGCTCGGCGTCCGGCGCGGGGTCTTCAAGCGTCAGTTCCACCTTGACGCTGGTCAGCGCCAGCGGGTGGCACAGCGGGATCAGCTCGGAGGTCTTCTTGGCGGCCATGATGCCCGCGATGCGCGCGACGGCGGCCACGTCGCCTTTCGCCACCTCGCCCGCGCGGATCAGCGCCAGGGTCGGGCCGAGCAGGCGGACTTCGGCGCGGGCCACCGCCACGCGCTCGGTCGGCGGTTTGGCGCCCACGTCGACCATTTGCGCGCGGCCCTCGGCATCCAGGTGGGTCAGGTGCGGAGCAGACTCGTCCATCGGCTAGGGCTGCATCGTGATCTTGGTCATGGTGTCGCCGATGGCGATCTTATTGACCACGTCCATGCCCTCCGTCACCTGCCCGAAGATGACGTAGTTGTTATTCAGGAACTGGCAATCCGTCTTGCAGACGAACCACTGGCTGTCGTTGACCATGGGCGCATGCGAGGCGGTGGACGCCATGCCCACGGCGCCGGCCACGAACGGGTGCGAAGTGTATTCGCCGGGCATGTCGCCGCCGCCGGTGCCGTTGCCCAGCGGGTCGCCGCCCTGGATCACCCAGTCCTCGACGCGGTGGAAGATCTTGCCGTCGAAATAGCCGCTGGCGACCTTGTTGCGGAAGTTGTTCACCGCGCCCTTCACCGCGGGATCGTCGGTGAACAGCTTGATCTTGAAGGTGCCCTTGGGCGTCTCGACCACGGCGGTGCTGCCGGTGCCCACCGCGCCGGTGTTCCCGCTGCCGCCCGCGGCGGGCGTCGTGACGGCGCCGCCAGTGCTGCCGGTGCTGCCGGTGGTGTCCTTGGGCGTGGTGTTCAGGAACATGGTGGACAGCAGGATCAGGGCAACCAGCACGGCGCCGCCGCCGATCAGGATGGCGGGCAGGCGATTGGGCGGGGTCGCGGTGGGCGGCGGGGCGTTCTGCGGGCGCACTGCGCGCACGCGCGTGCCCGCCGGTTGCGGCTTGGGCGCGGGGCGGG
>CBJNAR010000386.1:0-4776 GCA_966434075.1 uncultured bacterium | reverse complement strand
GCCAGTGGAGCCGGGGGATGAAACAGAAACTTGCCGTGGCGCGGGCGCTCTTTCACCATCCGCCCTTGATCTTCCTGGATGAGCCAACAGCCGGGTTGGATCCGGTGGCGGCGACAGCCTTACGCCAGGATCTGGCGCGCCTGGTGGCGCGCGAAGGGCTGACGGTCTTCCTCACCACGCACAATCTCGCCGAGGCCGAAAAGCTCTGTGCCCAGGTCGGCGTGATCCGGCAGGGCAAACTGCTGCGTGTGGGCAGCCCCGATGAATTGCGGGTGCGAGAGGGCAGACCCCACGCCGAGATCGTGGGAAGCGGCTTCACCGACCAGACCCTGGCCTTGCTGTGCACGCGCCCGGAGGTGGCGCGGGCCGATCTGCAAGGCGGGCATTTAACCATCGAGCTGCGCGGCACGGACAAGATCGCCCCGCTGATCAGCTTGATTGTGCAGGCAGGCGGCGAAATTGAGGAAGTGCGGCGGGGTCGGGCCAGCCTGGAAGAGGTGTTCCTGACGTTGATGGAGGAAGAAACCTCATGAGCGACCTGGGGACGATGATCTGGAAGGAAGCGAAGGATCTCATCTTCCCAGGGGGCTGGGGACAATGGATTCGCCCGCTAATCATGATCGGCGCGGTGGGTGTGGCGCTCCCGTGGCGCGCCGGACTGCCGTGGCTGGAGCTTTCGCCCCTGGAACTGCTGCTGGTGCTCTGGGTTCCTTTCATCAACATCATCAGCTTTATCGGCGACGCCATCGCCGGTGAACGCGAGCGCCATACCCTGGAAACGTTGCTGGCTAGCCGCATGCCGGATCGCGCGATTCTGCTGGGGAAGGTCATCGTGACGGTCGGCTATGCCTGGGGAATCGCGCTCGTCAGCCTGCTGCTGGGCGCGGTGGCGGCGAACCTGTCGAATGGGCAGGGGCCGGGGAGTTGGGTGTTCTACCATCCGCTGGAGCTGTTCCTGGAAGCGCTGGCGTTGTGTCTGCTGGTCAGTCTCCTGGCCGCGAGTGCCGGAGTGCTGATCTCGCTACACGTAGCCACAGTGCGGCAGGCGCAGCAAATCTTGATCATCGGCACAATCGTCCTCATATTCGGGGGGATCTTAGCGCTAAGCGTCTTGCCCGCGGACCTGTTCGCAGGGTTGAGTTATGCCCAAATTTTGCTCATTGCCATCGCGGTGCTGGCCCTGCTGGATACAGTCCTGATGGGATTAGCGTTGGTGAGTTTCCAACGCTCACGCTTGATCTTGAGCTAAGGAAACACGGCGGCCTCGATGGCGCTACAAATCGAATGCCACCTTCAAGACGGCCCCGGCGCATACCGAGATGCACCGGGGCCGCTGAGCGGGCAAACCGGTTCAGCCGCCCCATTCTTCCGCCAGGATGGCGGCGATGCGCTCGGCGGCGTGGCCGTCGCCGAAGACCTGCGGCGGGGTGCCTTGCGGGTGGAATTCAGTCACCCCGGCGAGGATCGCCGCAGGGTCGGTGCCCACGAGGCGGTTCCAGCCCTGCTCCACCGTTTCCACCCACTCGGTTTCCTCGCGCAACGTGAGGCAGGGCACGGCGAGCCAGTAGGCTTCCTTTTGCACCCCTCCCGAGTCGGTGAGGATCATGCGGGCGTTGCTCTCCAGCGCCACCATCTCCAGGTAGCCCACCGGGGCGATGGCCTGCACATGGGGCGCCAGCGGCTGGGCCAGGGCGGCCAGGGCTTTGGCCGTGCGCGGGTGGACCGGGAAGACGACGGGCTCGGCCAGCGCGTTGAGGGCCGCGACGATGGCGCCCAGGCGGGCCGGGTCGTCAGTGTTGGCGGCGCGGTGGACCGTCGCCAGCAGATAGCCGCCCGGCGCCACGCCCAGCCGCGCCGGCAGCGGCCCGGCCACCGAGTCGCGGGCGCGCGCCGCCGCCTCGCGCACGGCGTCATACATCACATCGCCCACGACGTGGACGCCGCGCGTGATGCCCTCGCGGGCCAGGTTGCCTGCCGACACGGGCGAGGGGCAGAACAGCAGGCCGGCCAGCGCATCGGCGACGACCCGGTTGATCTCCTCCGGCATGGCCCGGTTATACGAGCGCAGCCCGGCCTCGACATGGGCCACCGGCACTCCCAGCTTGGCGGCGGCCAGGGCGGCGGCCAGCGTCGAGTTGGTGTCGCCGTAAATCAGCACCCCGGCGGGCCGCTCGCGCAGCAGCACGACCTCCAGCGTCGTCAGCATGGCGGCGGTTTGTTCGCCGTGTGAGCCCGACCCCACACCCAGGTTGAGGTCGGGCGGCGGCAGGTCCAACTCGCGGAAAAAGACGGCGGACATGGCGTCGTCGTAGTGCTGGCCGGTGTGCACCAGCACCTCCTGCACGCCCGGCTCGGCGCGCAACGCCCGGCTGAGGGGCGCGGCCTTGATAAACTGGGGCCGCGCCCCCACCACGGTGACGATCTTCATTCCGGGCCTACAGCGCGCGCACGGCGGCGACCACGGCGGCCAGGTCTTGCTCGGTGAGGGCCGGGTGGACGGGCAGCGAGAGCACCTGCGCCGTGGCCTCCTCGGTCACGGGGAAGCAGAGGTCGCCGTAGCCGCGATCCAGATAGACCTGCTGGCGATGCACCGGCAGCGGGTAATAGACTTCGCTGCCCACGCCCGCCTTGGCCAGCTTCGCGCGCACGGCGTCGCGCTCCAGCGGCGGCAGCACGCGCACGGTGTACTGGTGGAACACATGCTCCACGTCGGGCCGGACCACCGGCACCCGCACCTTATCGGCGGGCAGGTGGGCGCTCAAGTAGGCGGCGTTGGCCTGGCGGCGGCGGGTGAACTCCGCCAGCTTGGGCAGTTGGGCCACGCCGATGGCGGCGTGCACGTCGGTCATGCGGAAGTTGTAGCCGAGCATTTCGTGGTAGTAGCGGCGGCGCATGCCGTGGGCGCGCAGCATGCGGGCCAGGTCGGCCACCTCGTCGTCGTCGGTGGTGATGATGCCGCCCTCGGCGGTGGTGATGTTCTTGGTGGGGTAGAAGCTGAAGCAGCCGGTGCCGAAGGTGCCCGCGGTGCGCCCGGCGATGGTCGCACCGTGGGCCTGGCAGGCGTCCTCGATCACGCGCAGACCGTGGCGCTCGGCAATCGCCATGATACGCGGCATATCGGCGGGGTTGCCGTAGAGATGCACAGGCAAGATAGCTTTGGTGCGCGGGGTAATCGCGGCCTCGATCAGACCGGGGTCCATATTGAAGCTGTCAGGTTCGATGTCCACGAACACCGGCGTCGCCCCACAATAGAGCACGGCGTTGGCCGAGGCGATGAACGTGAAGGGCACGGTGATGACCTCGTCGCCGGGCCCGACGCCGTTCGCCAGCAGCGCCAGGTGCAGCGCCGTGGTGCCGTTGGCCGTGGCGATGGCGTGCTTCACGCCCAGCGCCGCCGCGAAGCCGTCCTCGAACGCCTTCACCTCGCTGCCCTGCGCCAGCCCGCCCGAGCCGAGTACCCGCAGCACCTCTTGTTTTTCTTCCTCGCCGATGAGCGGCTTTGCCATCGGAATCATAGCAGCGTTACTCCTTACTTGCGTCGCAAACCGGGGCGCCGGCGCCATTGCCCGGTCGCCCCCAATCACCCGGACGATGGGATCCGATCTCCGGGCGCTTAAGTATACCGCCAAATCGTCCGCCGCCAAAGGACGCGCCGCGCGGCAGGGGCCGGTTTGCGACCGGCCCCCGCGTGACGTGTACCTAGGCACAGGACAAGGTCAGCGGATCCAGCCACGCTCCCGCAGTAGTTGGCTGCCCAGCAGGCCGAGCAGCACTTCGTGATCCGTCCCGGCGTATTCGGGGTGATATTCCATGCGCACCCGCTGGTAGTACTGGACCCGGTACGTTTTGCCGTCGGTAGGCGAGACTTCGTCGTGCTCCTCGGAGATGGGGTAGCCGTTGACGAACAGGCCGCCGTGTTTCTCCCAGTAGGCACGGAACACGCCGCCGAGATTATGGCCGTTGAGGTAGGTCACGCCGGGGTCGGTTTGGCGCAGCGCGGCATCTTCTGGTGGATAGAAATGGACGCCGAGCAGGCCGAGCAGCACCGCGCTGGGCGTCCCGGCGTTTTCGGGGTGGTACTCGAAGCGCGCCCGCTCGAAATACTGGACCAGGTAGAAATGGGTCGGGCCGTCGCCGGGGCCGATGGTCACGGTCTCGGTGAAGGGCTCGGTCAGCGGATAGCCGAACTGGGCCAGGCCACCGTAGCGCTGCCAGTAGTCGCGCAGGGGCGGGGCCAGCGTGTGGCCGGTGGCGGTGAAATAGAGCGTGCCGGTAATCACCGGGTTGGGCACCGGGCTCAGGGCGGCGGGCGGTGGCGGCGTGGGCGTGGCCGTGGGCGTGGCCGTGGCTACTGCCGTAGGCGTGGCCGCCGGCGGGATCAGTTCGGGCGGCACTTCGTAGACGTACAGGAAGCCGTCGGTGGACGGCGCATAGATCGCGCCGTTGGCGATGACCGGCGCGGCGTAGATCGGCGCTGCGGTGCCGAAAATGAAGAGGCGGCGCCCGGTCGCGGCATCGACCACGTGAACCTCGTTGTCCCCGGCCACGACGATCACGCCGTTGGCCCCGGCGGGCGAGGCGTAGACCGAGCCGGTCAGCGGATACTCCCAGCGCAGGGCGCCGGTGGCGGCGTCGAAGGCGCGCAGCGCGCCGCCGGTCTCCTTGCCGGCGACGGTCGTCTTGCCCCCAGCCAGGTAGAGCACCCCGTCATGGTACACCGCCGAGGAGATAGTGCCCTCGCCGCACTGCGGGCAGTCCCCCAGGATGGCGACGCGG
>CBJNAR010000385.1:0-4780 GCA_966434075.1 uncultured bacterium | reverse complement strand
CACGGGCCGCTTCCCAGCCAGCGCCTCGATGGCGGCCAGCGACACCCCGGCCTCGTCGGGCGTGCCCGGCCCCGGCGAGACGATCAACCCGGCAGGCGGCGTTGCCTGCACCTCCTCGGCGTAGACGGCGTCGTTGCGGGCCACCTGAACCTCGGCGCCCAGTTCGCCCAGGTATTGATAGAGATTGTAGGTAAACGAATCGTAGTTATCGATCAGGAGGATCATCGCGCACCTCGCTCGGCCAGGTCGAGCGCCACCATCAGCGCCCGCGCCTTGTTCTCGGATTCCTGCCGCTCCGTCGCGGGTACGCTGTCGGCGACAATGCCCGCGCCCGCCTGCACGGTCGCCACGCCGTTGCGCAGCATGATCGTGCGGATCGTGATCGCCATGTCCATATTGCCGCTCGCGCTCAGGTAGCCCACGGCCCCGCCGTAGGGGCCGCGGGCGTCAGCCTCCAGTTCGGAGATGATTTGCATCGCGCGGACCTTGGGCGCGCCGGAGAGCGTGCCCGCCGGGAAGCAGGCGCGCAGGGCATCCACCGCGTCCAGCCCCGTCCGCAGGTCGCCCGCCACATGCGACACCAGGTGCATCACGTGGGAGTAGTGCTCGATCTCCAAGAGGATCGGCACGCGCACGCTGCCGATGGTCGCCACGCGGCCAATGTCGTTGCGGCCCAGGTCGACCAGCATCAGGTGTTCGGCGCGCTCCTTGGGGTCGGCGCTGAGCGAGACGGCCAGGGCCGCATCTTCGGCGGGCGAGGCGCCGCGCGGGCGCGTCCCCGCGATGGGGTGGGTCGCCACCTGCCCGTCGCGCACCTGCACCAGCATCTCCGGCGAGGCGCCGACCAGTTGGAAGTCGCCCAGTTGCAGGTAGAACATGTAGGGCGAAGGGTTGAGCGAACGCAGCGCCCGGTAGATGGCGAAGGGCGCCGCCGTAGTCGGGCGGCTGAACCGCTGCGACAGCACGACCTGGATGATGTCGCCGGCGCGGATGTGCTCCTTGCCCCGCTCGACCATCGCTTCGTAGGCTTCGGGCGTGCAATTGGAGGTCGCTGCGGGGCCGGGCGCGGAACCATTAGCGATGGCCGGGACCTGGGCCGGTAGCGGCGCGCTCAACCGGGCGCAGACGCCGTCGATGCGGGCCACGGCCTCGTCATACGCCGCGTCCACGTCCCCGGCCAGCGAGGCCAGGCTGATCACCTGCATCATACCGTAGGCGTGGTCGAAGGCGACGACCGTATCGTAGAGGCCGAACAGGGCCAGCGGCAGGCCGTGCGGATCGTGGGCCGCGGGCGGCACCGGCTCGAACGTGCCCGCCGCCTCATAGCTCAGGAAGCCGACCGCGCCGCCGACGAAGGGCGGCAGCGGCTGGCGCAGCCCGGCGGGCGGCACCACACGCCACGCGCGCATCTGGCGGGCCAGCGCGCCGAGCGGGTCGCGATCCTCCGGCGGTACGCGCAGCAGGCGCGACGGCGCGGCGCCCAGGAAGCTGTAGCGGCCCGGATGCTCGCCGCCGTGCACGCTTTCGAGCAAGAAGCTGTAGCCCTGGTCGGTCTGCCCGGCCGTCAGCTTCAGGTAGGCCGAGACCGGGGTGTCCAGGTCGGCATAGAGCCGCCGCACCAGCGGCACCAGCGGCGCGCCGCCCTGGCGGCCCTGTTCCCGCTCGGCTTCCGCCATGCGACGCACCGTCTGCAAGTCCGGCACAATTGTGCCCGGCCCACCGGCGGGGCCGGCGCCCGGCGCGGCGCTGGCCCCAGGACCGGCTTTCACTGCCCTATCGATGGTTGTGCTCATGTTGCCCTCCCCGGCCCTGGCCGTCAGGAATCAAAAACCCCCGTCCCAGACATGGCGCGCAAATGCGCCAAAGGGACGAGGGCCATCGCCGCTCGTGGTGCCACCCTGATTCCGCCGCGGGCCATGCTTAGGCAGGCCATCCGGCGGCACTCCGTGAGTACCTAGTCGTCCAGGCGACTGCCGATACTCCGCTCCTGCTAACGGAAGAGTCTCCGGCGCCGTCTACTTGGCTGCATTGCCTTTCGGGGCGCAACTCCCAGCTCCATTCACCGCCGGCGCTGCCTCCGGATTCTCACCTGCGCCGGATCTCTGGGCGCTCGCTGCGGCGGGTACTAGTGCTGTTCGCTGTCTTTGCGGGTTATGTGCTTTATCTGCAAAAACTATAGCAGCTTTCCCGGCACGTGTCAAGACGACATTTGTCCCGATCCGGCGGCGGGGTCCGTACCGCGCCCCGGATCGGGCGGGCCGAAATAAGTTGCGCCACGATGCTTTCTGGCGTATAATGCACCCAACAAGGCGGGTTCCTATCCGCCCGCCCGCTTATTCACCCCGCCTATAGAGGAGTTTTGATCATGGCCTACGTGATCACGGAGCCTTGCATTGGAACGAAGGATGCGTCCTGTGTCGACGTGTGTCCTGTCGACTGCATCCATCCACGCAAGGACGAGAGCGATTGGGATGCGATGCCCCAGCTTTATATCGACCCGGACGAGTGCATCGACTGCGGCGCCTGCGAACCCGAGTGTCCGGTCAACGCCATCTTCCCGCAAGATGATGTGCCGGAAGAGTGGATGAGCTACGTGGCGATCAACGCCGACTATTACAAGAAGTAGTCCGCGCGGGTAGCCGGCAGTGCGAAGGAGAGGTCAGCCGCGCCGCGGGATGACCTCTCCTTGTTTATGATTCTGTCACGCGGCAGGCCGGTTTGAAACCGGCCCCTACATCGCAAAATCAGTGTGGCCGGCTACGAGACGGAGATTCTTCGCTCCGCTCAGAATGACGGTTAGGCAAGGTTCTTGTCACTCTGAGCGCAGCGAAGAGTCTCGGCGATTCAGGTACTGGTCGCGGACCATGCTGAATCGGCTGGACGGCAGGCCCTACATCGCAAAATCAGCGTAGCCAGCCACGACACTGATTCGGCTGGGCGGCAGGCCGGTTTGAAACCGGCCCCTACACCGCAAAATCAGCGTGGTCGGCTACGAGACGGAGATTCTTCGCTCTGCTCAGAATGACAATCCAAGCATGTCACTCTGAGCGCAGCGAAGAGTCTCTTGGGCTACGAAAAGGACAGGCGCCGATGGCTGAAATCCAGGTCAAATTGTTCGCCACGCTGGCCCGCTACCGGCCCGGCACGCAGCATGGGCAACCGTTTGCCCTGCCGCTGGTCGAGGGCCAGGATCTGCGCGCCGCCGTGGCCGATCTGGGCCTGCCCGACGAGGCCGTGCGCCACGTGTTCGTCAACGGGCGGCGGGTGGCGCTCGACTATGTGCCGCGCCCCGGCGACGAGGTGGCGATCTTCCCGCCATTGGCCGGTGGCTGAGGTGCCGATGACCATCGACGAAGCCGCCCAGGCGTTCAAGGACGAGTTGCTGGCGAAATCGCCGCGCACGCTCAAGACCTACAGCGCCGCGTTGCGCGCCTTCCGCCTGTTCCTGCTCTCACTGAAGTTCGACCCGGCTACCGCCCCGGTCAGCGATCTGCGCGAAGACCACGTGCGCAAGTTCCTGCTCAGCCTCTACCGCGAACCCGCGCGCTACCGCGAGCCGAGCAAGGCCGAGAAAGCGCACCCCGGCGCCGCCCGCCGCAGCGCCGAACCGTTCGCCGAGCGCACCGTGCGCACCTACGTCACGGCTATCAACCGCTTCTACAGTTTCATGGCCCGCGAGTCCTATGCCGCGCCCAATCTGGAAGTGGTACGCGAGAAGCTGCGCGCCACCCGCCGGCGCTACTCGCCCTCCATCCCCTTCGTCGGCACCGACACGATTGAGACGATTATCAACCATGTCAAGAGCCGCCCGGTACAGACCGACCCCGCGCTGGAGGTCAAGCGCCGCCGCGACATCGCGCTGGTCGTGCTGCTGGCGCGGACGGGCCTGCGTCTGAGCGAGATCTGCAACTTGCAGCGCCGCGACATCCGGCCCAACGACGGGTTGTTGCTGGTGCGCGGCGGCAAGGGCGGCAAGGACCGCGTGGTGGACATCAACGCCGAGGTACTCAAGGTGCTGCGCCACTACTGGCAATTTGCCGACAGCCGGCGCGCGCCGCACGACACCCGCCCCCTGGCCGATCTGCCCGCCATCGCCGGGCACGACAAACGCTCGCCCCTGCTGCAACCGATCTCGCCCAAGACCGTTGAACGGATCGTCGAGGGCTACGTCAAGGAGTTGCAGATCGGCGAGCATGTCACGCCGCACTCCTTCCGCCACGGCTTCGCCACGGTACTCGTGGAGAACGACGTGAACCTGCGGCTGGTGCAGGAGCTGCTGGGCCACGCCAACCTGAGCACCACCCAGGTTTACGCCCACATCAGCGACCGCGACCGGCGCGACGCCTACCAGCGCATCTTCGGCCAGTGGGGCAACACCGCGGCGGACACCGCCGGCACAGACGGCGATGGAGGCACAACAGAGTCTGCCGGCTCGGCAGAAAATAACAAATAGAGCAATTTCAGAGCGAAAATAGAGAATCCTATTGACAAGCCCGGCAATAACTGCTATTATATCGTCAGCGCAGGTTTAGCCAACGAAACCTTCGCGTTTAGAGGCCACTCCAGCCAAGGGAGTGGCCTAGCTTTTTGTCCGCGAGCAGTCAGCTATCAGCCGTCAGCCGTCAGGAGACGGAAAGCGCCTCTGTTATCCCTCTGCTCATCCCTCGAACAGCCATCAGCGGTGTGCTACGCACCGCTGCGCGAGCAGCCGTCAGGAGACGGTACGGTACTCTGTTATCCCTCTGCTCATCCCCAAGCAGTTCAAGTTTGTACGCTCTAT
>CBJNAR010000384.1:0-4791 GCA_966434075.1 uncultured bacterium | reverse complement strand
CCCGAGGAGACACGACCATGAGCGAACCCATTCCTTTCCCCAGTGGACCCAACGCTGCGTCCGATGCCGGCATGGATGCCGAGATGACTGAAGTGACCCTCGATGGGGCGCCTGCCGCGGCGCCGTCGCGGGCCACGCACCGTTTGCCCGACGAGCCGGATCTCGTGGCCGAGCTTAGTGAAGTATTGCTGGCGCCGCTGAACGTCTTTCCGCCGGAAACCCGCGCCCACCTGCGCACGGCGGGCCGCGAAGTTGCGCTCACGCTGACCAGTCTGGCCGGCACCGTGCTCAAGGGCGCGGCCATCGCCCTCAACGTGGCGGCGGAGTCGCTCAAGGATTACACCGCCCGCAACAGCACGGCGAGCGCCTCGCAGCCCGCGCGCCGCCGCGTCGAAATCGAAGTCGAATAACACGCCCGGCGCGGGTGTGCCGGCATCCGTTTGCAAATCCCCAGGAGTTCGCCATGTCCGACTCATCACCCTCGCGGCGCAAAACACGCGCCCCTAAAGCGACCTCCGCCGCCCCGACTCCGGCAGTCGGGAGCGGGGGCAAGAGCACGCCCCAGGCCGCCGCCGCCGCGGCTCTGGACCCCGAGGTGCTCGATAGCGCACCGGTCGAGAACGCGCCCGACGAACTCGACGAGAACGCGCTGGAACCCGAACTGGAATCCGCGCCCGATATCACCGAGCTGCCCGAACCCGCGGAGGCCGAACTGGTCGCCGTGGCGAAGGAGGACGATGTCGAGGGCGAAGAACTGGAGCGCGTGATCGAGCGGACGCTGCACATGGACGGCATGAGCGTCGACGACCCGGTGCGGCTCTACCTGCGCGAAATCGGCAAGACGGCGCTGCTCAAGGCGCCTGACGAACAGGCCCTGGCCCAGCGCATGGAGGCCGGGCGCACGGCGAACGCCCGGCTGGAAGAACTCGGCTACCATTCGCCGGTGCCCGATTGGGCGGAGGCCGCCTCGTCGAGCACGGTCCATGTCTCCAATTTTGGCCGCAACAACAACATGCAGATCGCCACCGTGACCACCAACGTGCCGGTCACGACGGTGCAGGCCGTCGTCAGCCCGGAGATGACGGCCGAAGAGGCGGCGGCAGCCAAGGCCGAGGTGATGCGCCTGCTGATTACCCGCGACAGCGGTATCGCCGCCAAGCAGCAACTGGTGCAGGCTAACCTGCGCCTGGTGGTCAGCATCGCCCGGCGCTACCTGGGCCGCGGCCTCTCGTTGCTCGACCTGATCCAGGAAGGCAACATCGGCCTGATGCGCGCCGCCGACAAGTTCGACTATAACCGCGGCTTCAAGTTCTCGACCTATGCCACCTGGTGGATCCGCCAGGCCATCACCCGCGCCATCAGCGACCAAGGGCGCACGATCCGCCTGCCGGTCCACGTGAGCGAGATGGTGGCCCGCCTGCGCCGCGAGACCCACCAGTTGCAGCAGACGTTACAACGCGAGCCGACCGAGGACGAACTCGCCAAGGCGCTCGACATCAGCCCGGCCAAGGTGCGGCGCATCGTGGAGATCGCCAAGCAGCCGGTGTCCCTGGAGTCGCCGCTGGACGACGCCGAGGACAGCTTCCTGGGCGACTTCATCGAAGACTCGACCGTGGCGACGCCCATCGAGGAGGCCTCGCGCCAGTTGTTGCGCGAGGAAGTGCGCAAGGTGCTGCTCAACCTGTCGGAGCGCGAGCGCAAGATCGTGGAACTGCGCTACGGCCTGGTGGACGGCAAGCAGCGCACGCTCGAAGAGGTGGCGCAGGAGTTCCGCATCACCCGCGAGCGCATCCGCCAGATCGAGACCAAGATCCTGCGCAAGTTGCGCCACCAGCGCTTCGGCGGCAGCAAACTGCAAGCCTACCTCAACGACGGGTGATGCACCCGGCTATCGAACGCGACCCCTGGCGGGGCGGCTCCAACAGCCGTCCCGCTTTTGTTTGGCTCCAATTGATCAAACTTTGTTCGGCCACGTTTTACTTGGCAATCTCCAGCCGCAGAATCGTCGGGTGCACGGTCTGACCGGCAAGGTTTGTATAATGGATACGCACCTGGAGTCCCGCTTTCATTGGCCCCCCATAAATGCTGGTGTGATGAAACCCTGGAGTGCTGGCGAATTCGGAATACTCAAAGCGAACCCCATTGACGGTAAAACTTTCTAACACGTTGGGATAGACACCAGGATTGAAATTCTCAATGCGCCCTTCTACTACCGCAGTCTGGTTCGCGTGTAAGCGTGTCTGCGCGGTGATATACTCATTCACCTTCCCGATGATGACGCACGGAGAGAATATCAGAGCAAAGACCAGAAAGATCCCTGCAAGCCAAGGCTCACCACGAAAGTATGGGCTATGCCGGCCCCGCCAGGCAATGATGGCGCCCGAGAGTAAGATCGTGCTTATAAAAATAGGTAGCCAATCAATGCCGGTTTGGGATGCATCGTAGACGACCTGGTAGTTCAACGACCGGCTCCTTCAAGGGACGTGTTACGGAGGTTGTCTGTTGTGCAGCGGCGCGAGCGCCCAGTCTCACATCTCGCGACTGAACGCACCGATCAGCAGCAGGACGTTGGAGGTAATCAGGCTCCAGATGCCGATGTCCTGCGGGATGGGCAGGCTGGACACGTGGACCACCGTGCCGAGCAGCCCGACCACGAACAGGGCCAGGGCCACGACGATCAGCGGGTTGCTGACCAGCCGGGCGGGCGCGCCGCGGCTGCCGCCCCGCGAGCGCCGGCGCGAAGAGCGACTCATGCGCGATGTTTCCTCCCTGGTAGGCCGCCCGCGGGCCATCCCTGGCCCGGTAAGTGCTGAGAACGGAACCGATTGTTGAGCGGCGGCCTCCTATTATCGCATGCCGGCCTGGGCCGGGGCAAGGCCGGCGGCTGGGAGGGCAGGCGGAGTCTGCCGTTTTGACTCGGTTCGCGGGCCGTTGTATAATCCGACTCAAACATCCCGCCCCTAATCGGGACAGGTGCGCGCGCAAAACCGGGCGCGGACGCTGTTCCGGCACCAGACAGAGGAGGAGCAGCGATGAAGGCAGTGGTCATGGCCGGCGGGGAGGGTTCCCGCCTCCGGCCCCTCACCTTGCGCCGGCCCAAGCCGATGGTCCCGGTGGTCGATAAGCCGTGCATGGCGCACATTCTCGATCTGCTGAAGAAGCACGGCGTCGACGAAGTAGTGGTCACCCTCCAGTATATGGCCGAGAACATCCAGGAGTATTTCGGCGACGGCAGTTCGCTCGGCCTGACCATCCATTACAGCGTGGAAGAATCGCCGCTCGGCACCGCGGGCAGCGTGAAGCAGGCGGAGAAGTGGCTGGACGATACCTTCCTGCTGATCAGCGGCGACGCCGTGTGCGATTTCGATCTGACCAAAGCGGTGGAATATCACCGCGAGAAGGGGTCGATGGCGACCCTGGTGCTCAAGCGCATGCCCAACCCGCTGGAGTATGGGGTGGTGATCATCGACGACGAAGGCCACATCAAGCAATTCCAGGAGAAGCCGTCCTGGGGCGAGGTTTTCTCCGATACGGTCAACACCGGCATCTATGTGCTGGACCCGAAGGTCTTAAGCTATTTCAAGGCGGGCAAGGTCTTCGACTTCAGCATGAACCTGTTCCCGATGATGCTCAAGAAGGGCGACCCGATGTACGGCTACGTGGCTGACGGCTACTGGTGCGACATCGGCAGCATTCCCGACTATATGCGCTCGACGGGCGACCTGCTGGCCGGGCAGGTGGACATGCCGCCCGCCGGCAAGGAAGTCGCGCCGGGCGTGTGGGCCGAAGACGACGTGGAGATCGCCCCGGACGCGCATCTGCACGGCCCGATTTTCCTGGCCTGCGGCGTGAAGGTGAAAGAGGGCGCCACGATCCAGGGACCGGCGGTGATCCGCGACTACACCATCGTGGACACCCGCGCGATTGTGGACCGCAGCATCGTCTGGCGCAATTGCTATATCGGCGAGCGCGCGGAGGTGCGCGGGGCGATCCTGTGTCGCCAGGTGAGCGTCAAGAGCCGCGCCATGATTTTTGAGGGCGTGGTCGTCGGCGACAACACCACGGTGGGCGAGGGGGCGATGATCCAGCCCAACGTCAAGGTCTGGCCCGATAAAGAGATCGAGGCCGGGGCCACTCTCTCGACCAGCCTCATCTGGGGCGCGCAGGGCCGGCGCAACCTCTTTGGCCGTTTCGGCGTCACCGGCGTGGTCAATGTGGACCTGACACCGGAGTTCACGGCCAAGCTGGGCGCGGCCTACGGCGCCACGCTGAACCGCGGCGCCATGGTCGCCGTCAACCGCGACGCGCACTACATCACCCGTATGCTCAAGCGCGCCGTCATTTCCGGGCTACCCTCGGCGGGCATCCATGTCGCCGATATGGGGTCGGTGCCCATCCCGGTGACGCGCTACTGGACGCGCATCAGCGACGCCGCGGGCGGCATCCACCTGCGCTTGTCGCCGGTGGACAACCGCGTCGTCGATATCCGCTTCTTCGACAGCCAGGGCCTGGAGCTTTCCAAGAACACCGAGCGCAAGATCGAAACAACCTATTTCCGCGAAGACTTCCGCCGCGTCTTCCTCGATGAGATCGGGCGCATTTTCTACCCGACCGGCGTGACCGAGCGCTACGCCGAGGACTTTTTGCAGAACATCGACGTGCAGGCGGTGCATCACGGCGCCCCCTATAACCGCATCGTGGTGGACTACGCGGGCGGCAGCACCGCGCAGATCCTGCCGCCGTTGCTCACCCAACTCGGCTGCGACGTGGTGGCGATCAACGCGGCCATCG
>CBJNAR010000383.1:0-4794 GCA_966434075.1 uncultured bacterium | reverse complement strand
GCCGTGAGGCCAATACGCACGGCCATTGCGGACTCCTATCGCTTCGCTTGGCTGTATGAGGTCGTTGTGTGTCCGGTTGGGTCGGCCGGGGCAGTCCGTCGTGGCGGGGCGGCCGGCGGGGTCGATGTAGCGCGCATCATACCTTGCTATTGGCTGAATTGCAACTCCCCAGCGGGAGTTACGCCGCCCGGCAAGGTTTCACGTGAAACCAGACCCAGCCATGCCGACCCGGCACGGCGGCGCGCGGGACACCGGCGCGGGCAGCAGAGCCGAAAGGACCACCCTTCCGGCGGCGAGAGAGGACCAGCACGGCGGAGAGCATTGAGGAGGCACCTCTGGCCCTCGCAAAGCCTCTGAGGCCGTCTGAGCGGCTCACAGCGCCTGTTTGCGTCGCCCGGTGAGCCGCTACGCCGGGTGGCTGCCGGCCAGCCTGGGTCTGTTATACTAGAGTATCTGCACGATGGCCGGGATCTGGCTGATAGCCTGCTATGTGAGGAATTTTGGAGCTGGACCTGGCCGGGAACATCAAGACGCCGTGTATCGCAAGGCGGCAAGAGCACTGGTGCCGGCCATGATCAGGGTAAGCAGGGTAAGGAGGAAGCGATGTTTGAATACCGCGACGGGCAGCTTTGCGCCGATGGGCTGCCACTGGAAACATTGGCCGCGCAATACGGCACGCCGCTATACGTGTACAGCCGCGACGTGCTCGATAAGTCCTACGATAATCTGGAATACGCGCTGGACAGCCTGGGCCTGCCCTATTTGATTTGCTATGCGCTGAAAGCCAATTCCAACCCGGTCCTGGGCCGCCTGCTGGCCCAGCGGGGCGCCGGAGTCGATGTCGTCTCCGGCGGCGAACTCTACCTGGCGCGGCAGATGGGCTTTCCCGCGCAGCGCATCGTCTTTGCAGGGGTCGGCAAAACCCGCGCCGAGATGGAGGAGGCGTTGCGCGGGCCGGGTATTCGCGCCTTTCACGTCGAGTCGCGCCCGGAATTAGAGACGCTGTCGGAGGTAGCCGCCGAAATGGGCAAGGTCGCACCGGTGGCGGTGCGGGTGAATCCCGATGTCGAGGCGCACACGCACCCGTATATCACTACCGGCACCGCCGGGAACAAGTTCGGCGTGGCGCCCGCCGACGCGCTTGAAATGATGCGCCACGCCGCCGCCGATCCCTATCTTCAACCGGTCGGGCTGCACACCCACATCGGTTCGCAGTTGGCCGATATCGACCCGATCATCGAGGCGACCCGGCGCGTGCTGGAGCTGTGGGATACGCTGGCAGAGGAGGGTATCGCGCTGCGGACGCTGAACATCGGCGGCGGGCTGGCAATCCCCTACCGGCCGGGCGACATGCCCCAGGGGCCGGCGCAGCTTGCTGCGGATTTGCGGCCCCTGCTGGAAGGGCGCAATCTGGAGCTGGAACTGGAGCCGGGGCGCTATCTGCTGGGGCCGTGTGGCGTGTTGCTTACCCGTGTTCTCTACAGCAAACCGGCCGATATGCCGGCCGGCCAACCAGCGAATACACCGACCAATACGCAGGCCGGGCGGGTGCGGCGCCTTATTGTCGTGGACGCCGGGATGAACGACTTGATCCGGCCCGCGCTGTACGGCGCCTATCACCCGATCCGGCCCGCGCAGGAGCCGTACGCCGATGCCGAACTGGTGCCGACCGACATCGCGGGGCCGGTGTGCGAGTCGTCCGACTTTCTCGCCACAGACCGCCCGTTGCCCGCTGAGGCGGGCGAACCGGGTACCTTGCTGGTCGTGGGTCAGGCGGGCGCCTATGGCTTTGCCATGACCTCGCAATATAACGGCCGCCCGCGCGCCGCCGAGGTGTTGGTGGACAGCAGCGTGGCGCGCGTGATCCGCCCGCGCGAGACGTACCAGGATCTGCTGCCGCGCGACATGCCGCCGCGAGGAGCATAAGCGATGGCCTTGTTGCCCGGTCCCTTTATGCACCACCTGCCCGAGGCCCTGCGCCCGCGGTTACCTGCGGCGTTTGGACCGCAGCACTCGCTGCATCTGAAGCTGCGCGGGCGCTTGCTGCAATTCTGGTACGGCCCCGATGCGACCATCCACTACGAAATCTGGATGCATGAACGCACGCAGCAACTGGAACTGGGCTTGCATTGCGAAGCCGACGCGGCGCTCAATGCGCGCATCAAGCGCGAACTTAGCTTCTACATGTTCGAGATCAAGCATGCCCTGGGCAACGATGTGGAACTGGAGGAGTGGGACCGCGGCTGGACCCGCCTTTACGAGACCCAGCCGCTTCACCCACTCGACGAGGCGCGACTGGCCGAGTTGGGCGAGCGCACCGGGCTGTTCGTGGGGACGGTTCAGCCTATTTACATGGAGATCCGCGAGCGGCTGCTGCGTTGAGCACGGCGCTGGCAGGTTTAGGAGCACGTGCTCCTGGAATGCCGAAAGCCTGAAGGACAGAGCTAACAGGGCTGTTGAGGCCTAAGGCGGCAACGGCTGGCAGCAGGCAAGCCGGTAGAAAGCACCGAGGGCGGTTTAGGAGCACGTGCTCCTAAACCGCCCTTTTCGTTTAAGTTCAGTATTCAGTTGTAGGGACGACGCAGGGCTGGAGGCGTTCAGATCGGAACGGTATTCGCAGGATGCCCATTGCCCCTGCCGCCAAATTATTGGAGTTGGGGGCCAGCGCAAGCCGGCCGGTGTAAGTGTGTAAGGGTACAGCCTGTTTATCTAGTCGGGGGCCAGCGCAAGCCGACCGGTGTAAGTGAGTGTAAGGGCGTGTAACGGTTTCGAGACTGCCGCGGTTAGATCTCCGCACCCTCCAGGGCGGCGTCGAAAACGCCTTCGTCGCGGGCGTCGAGGCCAAGACGCGCGTGGATGAAGTCCATGAGCAGGACAGCGAGACAGGCCGCGCCGATGACAATTTGCAATCCGTCCATGAGAGTGCTCCTTTCTACCGGGATTATTTACAGAACTCACTATAGCTAGAATTGGCTGTCAGGCCTGCCTGGTTACGTTCGTCCGGGTGCAGCGGAAGCAGGCGCCGCAGGGTTACACGAGTTCCGTGTGATGTGTTCGTCAACTGTCACCAGTATAGAGCAACTCCGACCAATGTACATCAGGCACGTGAAGGAGTCCGGTTTCACCTTTGTCCCGGACATGCCTCGGTCCAGAGACGTAGCCACGATGGGCAGGCGGACGCCGGCAAGCCCAACTGTGTCGAAAGCGAGTTGCCGGCAGCCGGCACGACAGGACCCGAAACGCGGCGTAGAAAATGCTAGTCCGCGTGAGTGTGCCGCGCCTGTGTCGCCGGCAGCGAGCTGCAGATCCATGTATGTGAGCTCTGGGAACCAGACATCGATTGGGAATTATCATGATGGAGGCAAGCCGCGACCATAATGTAATCCCGCGCGTGACCACGCCGGCGGGTCTGCCGGGGGCGTGGGTCATGACGCAGACGTGGAACGACCTGCTATTCGCCCACTGGCCGCTGCCGCCGGACGCGCTGACCCCATGCGTGCCGCGCGGGCTAACGCTCGATACCTTCGACGGGCAGGCATGGCTGGGAATTACGCCTTTCTGGATCAGCCACCTGCATGCGCGCGGCGTGCCGCCGATCCCCGGTACGTCGCACTTCCACGAGATCAACGTGCGTACCTACGTGCGCGGGCCGGGCGGCTCGGGCGTGCTGTTCCTGAGCCTTGACGCCGCCAACGTCCTGGCCGTGCTGGGCGCGCGCATCGTCTATCACCTGCCCTATTTCAATACGCAGGCGACCCACACGCGCGCGGGCCGGCGCATCCGCTATGTGTCGCGGCGGCGGCATCCCGGCGCGCCCGGCGCGGTCTTCGTCGCGGGCTACGAGCCGGTATCCGGCGTGTTTAATGCCCGCCCCGGCAGCCTGGAACACTGGCTGAGCGCCCGGTTCCGGCTATTCGCGCAGGATAGCGGGGGCCGCCTGTATAAAGCCGAGATCCGCCACAAAGCCTGGCCGTTGCAAGAAGCGCAAGCCAGAATCGTACGGAACACGATGGCAGAGGCCCACGGCCTGCATCTGCCCGACGTGCCGCCGTTGCTGCATTACACCCGGCGCCTCAAGACGTTCTTCTGGCTCCCAGAGCGGGTACTGCCAGAGATGGACACCATACCCCCTGACATTGATGTCAAGCTGGTAAAATAAGCTTGAGAACCGGATGCGACGACCTGGCCGCCGGATCGTGCGCTCCGGCCACGAGACGGTAGAACGATAAGCGGATCGGCGAGTCACACAAGCATCGTCATTCTGAGCGCAGCGAAGAATCTCTGGCCTGGTGAGGAAATGACGAGATTCTGAGCGGAGCGGAGAGTGCCAAACCCGGTCTATGGAAAAGCGCCCAGCATAAAATAGTGCCGGCGCAGGGCAAAGCAAGAGTGCAGGCAAACTAATTCCTTAGTAAACATGCTTATTATTATACCAACATACTAATGAGGAAATTGCGGTGAGGGGAAAATGGCTGGCCCTGGCCGGAGGGTTAGATCTCCGGCAGGACCGGGCGGAGGGTACCGTCTTGGTAAGCGCGCTGTAACTCCATCAGGTCGCGCAGCTTGTCGCGCAGGCGCTGTTCGAGTTCCGCCTCTTCGTAGAGCCGATCGAACATATTGCCGGCGAAGGCGGGGTCGTTGAGCAGGTCCATCAGCACGGCGCCGCAGAGCCGTAAATACGTGCTGCGGTTAATTTTCAGCCCGTCATAGGCGCGGGTGCGGCTGTTCAGGCGGGACAGATGCTCGTCCAGGGGGATCAACTGCTTGGGATAGTAGTAGACCGCGACCTGCTTG
>CBJNAR010000382.1:0-4798 GCA_966434075.1 uncultured bacterium | reverse complement strand
CAGGCGGGCCACGTCGAGCGGGATATCGGCGGCGGCGATCACGTCGCTGTCGATGCCCGCGGCCGTGAGGGCCTGGCGCAGCGGCGCCGCCTCGTCGGGATGGCCCTCGACGAGCAGCACGCGCGGCTTGCCCGCCACGAAGTTGTAGGCGGAATAGTGGTTGTTCTCGGCGCGGGTGTCGGCCCCGGCGGGCGCGGTAATCTCGGCGCTGTAGGTGTGGAAGCCCTTGCCCGCGGCCGCCATCGGCTGCACAAAGGTGGTCGTGCCCGCGCTCAGCCGCACCTCCTGCTGGCCGATCAACGAGCCGTCGGCCAGCAGGCGCAGGGTGGCGCTGGTCTCGGTGGTGCTGCGGATGGTGATGTGCAGGTCGAAGCGCTCGCCCTCGCGGGTCTGGCCGGGGGCGTCCAGGTTCTCGACCAGCACCTCGCGGCCCGGCGGCGTCGAGAGCGGGATCACGTCGAGGCGCACGCCGCGCGCCGCCGCCAGCCGGGCAGCGCTCTCGGCGCTGTCCAGGTTCTCGTTGCCGTCGGAGAGCAGCACCAGGCGGCCCTGCGCGTCGGGCGGAAACAGGGCGGTGCCCAGGCGGATGGCGTCGGCGAGGTTGCTGAACGTGCTGGCCGGTTTGCTGGTGTGGGCGGCGCTCAGCGGGCGGTCCACCACGGCCTCCGAGCCGAAGGCGACGACTGCCGCCTGGTCCCGTTCGCCCATGTGCGGCAGCGCCGCCCGCACGAAGTCCACGGCGGCGTCCTGCTGGGCGCGTGGCACGCTGTCGGAGCGGTCGAGCAGGAAAACCACGGCTAGGTTATCGACAGACTGGACCACCTGGGTGCCGGCCACGGCCAGCACCAGCAGCGTCAGCAGCACCAGGCGCAGGCCCAGGCTGAAGCGGCGACGGGCGCGCGGCAACGCGGCCAGGCTGTCGCAGGCCAGCAGGACGGTGAGCAGGATGAGGGCCAGCAACAGCAGCCCCAGCGGTTGGGTAAAGCTGATACCCATAATGTGTCCTTCGCCGGGCGGCTAGCGCGCCGGGCGGGCCAGCACCCGGTAGCTCGATGTCTCCGTGGTGGTCGGCGCCAGGGCCGAGATGACCAGCACGGCGCTCTTGACGGTGCTGCCCAGCGCGGGAATGGTCAGGCTGCCGTGCTGCTGGTCGTCCAGGGTCAGCGTCTGGATCTTGGTATCGGAGGGCGTGGCCCCGAACTCGATCGCGGCCACGTACCAGCGCTGGGGCACCACGTCGGTGACGCGCACCCAGCCCGCCGCCTGCCAGCCGCCGTCGTCCCCCTCGGCGTCCGAGCGATAGCTGATCTCCGGGATGCTAATGTCGTCGAGCACCCAGCCCGGCGCGTTATAGCCCTCGTCGGTCAGGTACTGGAACCGCAGCAGCACCTGCTGCCCGGCGTAGGCGGACAGGTCCACGTTGACATGGAGCCACTGCGGCGCGGCCTTGCTCTGGCTGTTGTGGCCGCTCGGCCCGGTGTAGCCGTGGCCGTAGTTGGCGCCGTTGGGGTTGGTATCGGTGGTGTACTGGCTCTTCTGCGTGGTCCAGGTCTTGCCGCCGTCGGTCGAGACCTCGACATAGCCGTAGTCGAAGTCGCCCTCGATGTTGTACCAGGTCCAGAAGTCGAGCGTGGCCTTGCTCACCTTGCTCAGATCGAACGCGCGGGTCAGCGTCGTATCGGCGGAGTCACGGCGGTTGCTGTACCAGAAGTAGCGCCCGGAGTGCGGCTGGGTCTGCACCAGCGGCACGGTCGTCGCGCCCTGGAACTCGACCACGGTATCGCCGCCGCCGCGCTCCAGCGAGATATAGTCGGCGCCGAACTGGTGGACCGAGCCCGTCACCGGGTCGGGGTTCGCGGGATAGCGGATGATGCGCGTCCCGGCGGTCACATGGCCGCCCAGCGCGTCGTAGGCATAGCGCCCGTCGCCCACCAGCGGGTCGTTGACATAGTTCGCCACGATCCAGTCCTTGAACACGTCCTCGAACGTCTCGGCGTGGCCCTGCCGTTGCAGCGCCCCGGTCACGGCGTCCACGCCGGTGCCGGGCGAGGCCATCAGGCTCTTCAGGAAGTCGGCGTCGCCGTAGTGCTCCATCAGGTAGCGCACGAACAGGTAGGCCGCGCCATAATGTATCGGGTCGGGCGTGTCGCTCCAGGCGTTCAGTTGCACATCCGGGCGGGTGCGGAACGCCGTGTCGCTGCCGCCGACGCTGTAGCCGTTCAGCGCCATAGCCGTCTCGGCGCAGCCCTCATCCAACCAGACGTCGCGGTTGCGCTGGACGTTCCAGTGGATCATGTGCTGCATCTCGTGGGCCAGCACGCCCTCATAGAAGTTATAGGCGCCCGGCAGCCCCTCCGGCTTGGCCGCGATGTAGATCATCTCCCGCTCGTTGCTGAACTTGTTGATCGCTCGCACGTACTCGTCGGCGGACGAGAAATAGCCGCCCACGCCGGGGATGTTGGCCGTCAGGATGGTGACGTGGGTATCGCCGTCCACGCCGGGACTCCATTCGCTGCCGAAGTACTGGTGATTCGTCGGGTAGATCTTGTCCTCGAAGTTGCGCGCCGAGTCGCGCAGGTAGTCCATGTTGACGTTGTAGCCGTTCTGCACGTACCAGTAGGCGTGGTCGGTCACCAGTTGCAGCGTGGCGCTGATGGTGATGTTGTCCTTCTCCTCGAAGCGGGCCAGGCTGAACTGGTCCACGTCGCCCTCGTGCTTGTTGAGCGGCGTGGTGCGCGCGACATGGGGAATCGGCTCGGCGGACTTGAGCCGCAGTTGGGCGCTGTTGGCGTACAGGTCGTTGCCCGGCATGACCGCCTTGGCGAGGGCGGCCTGGGTGATCTGGGCGTCCTGCAAGCTGCCGCTGGTGCTGACCGAGAGGCCATGATCGCCGCCCAGGTTCAGGGCGCCCACGCTCAGGAACAGCAGGATGAGGATAAAGATCGAGGTTGCACGCAGCATGCTTGGCGGCTCCTTCCGGCGACACAGGTCTTTGGCCATTATACGAGATCCAGGCCGGATCGGGTACCGCGCATCACGCGCCGGGCCAACAAAAAGCCCGCGACAGCGATGCCGCGGGCCTGTTGGACAGGGTTATGTGGTCGGGGAGAGAGGACTTGAACCTCCGACCTCAGCGTCCCGAACGCTGCGCTCTAGCCTAGCTGAGCTACTCCCCGGAACCGTGCCCGTTTCAGGCACGCCCCAGATTATACCAGAAGCCCCCGGCGTTGTCAACCTGACGCAAGACCGATTTTTGGCCCGGCCCGCTGACGGAGACGAGACTCTTCGCTGCGCTCAGAGTGACAGGCCATGGGGTGGGCGACCGAGACGGAGACTCTTCGCTGCGCTCAGAGTGACAGGCCATGGGATAGGTCAGTCACGGCGTGACGATGATCGTGATCTTATACAGTTCGATGGACATGCACGTCACACCGCCGGGCGGGGCCGGGGGGCAGGCGCCCTCAGTCGTCAGGTCGGTGCGGCCCGGCGCCACGGCCTGGTAATCCCAGCGGGAGGCAGCGGGCGCGGCGGGCGTGGGGACCGGCAGGGCGCGCAAGATCTGCGGGTCCACCACCGGCTGCGACCAGCGGCGGGCGCTCAGTTGCAACGAGAACGTCTGCCCGACCGCGAAGGTGAATTGCCCGCCGCCATCGGCGTTGGTGATCACGCGGGCAAGGGCCGGGGTGCCGCTGGGCGACGCTGTCGCCGGGATGGCGGTGGGCGGCGCCGTGGTCGGAACGGTGGGCGGCTCCGTGGTCGGAACGGTGGGCGGCTCCGTCGCCGGGACAGTGGCCGGCGTGGCGGTAGGGGGCGCGGTAGGCAGGGCCGCAGTGGGCGAGGCGGCGGGCGGCACGGTCGCCGGAGCGGCGGGCGCGGCTGCTCCGCAGGCGATCAGCAGGGGCAGCATGGCACACAGCAGCAAGCTGCCGGCAAGCATCTGGGTATGGGTTGGTGGATGGGACGGCATTTAACGCACCTGTTCAACTAGATCCTCAGCCTCGCCGTAGACGCGGCGCAGTTCGGCGCTCACCTCCGGCGCGGGCGTCCAGAAGCCGCGGCCTTCGGCTTCGAGCAGGCGGCCCACCAGCGCCTGGTAGGCGTTCGGGTTGAGGTTCGCCATCTGCTCGCGGCGGGCGGCGTCGAGCACGTAGGTCTCGGCCAGGCCGTCGTAGACCCAGCCGGGCACGGCGCGGGTGGTGGCGCTCCAGCCCAGCGTGTTGGCGACCCGCACGCCGATCTCGCGTACGCCCTCGTAGCCGAAGCGCAACATGCCCTCGCTCCAGCGCGGGTTGAGCAGCTTGGTGCGGCTCTCCACGGCCACCATCTCGCCGAGGCTACGCAGGCGCCCGCCCACGCCCTGCACGTCGAGCACGAAGCCGGCGGGCGCGGTGCCGCCCAGCGTCTCCACGGCTTTCGACACGCCGCCGAGGTACTCAAAGTAGTGATCGATGTCGCTGATCCCGGTCTCGATGCTGTCGATATTCTGGAAAGCGAGATCGACCGGCCGCAAGGCACTTTCCAGCAGATCGCGTGCCGCCACGCCCTCACCGCCCAGGCCGTAGGCGAAGCTCTTGCGGGCCAGGAAGGTCTGCGCCAGGGCCGCGTCGTCGTCCCAGGCCCCGGTCTCGACCTGGAAATTGACATTGGCGCCGTAGGCCCCCGGCGCATTGCTGAACACACGCGTGGCCGCCTCGGCGAAGGGCAAGCCCGTCTCCGTCGCGGCCAGGGCGTTGCGGCGCACGAAGTTCTGCTCCGGCGGTTCGTCCGCGGCGGGGGCCAGGCGCACGGCGCGGTCGAG
>CBJNAR010000381.1:0-4802 GCA_966434075.1 uncultured bacterium | reverse complement strand
CTCGCCGGAGGCGGGGACTTCGGCGGCGGTCTGCTGACCACGCTCGGCTTGCTGAGCCCGCTGGGGCCGCTGGGCGTCATGGGTTCCATGATCATGGCCGCCTCCAAGTTCCACGCCGGCAAGCCGATCTGGAACACGCAGGGTGGCCCCGAGCTGCCCGTGACCTACCTGGCGATGGCCACGGCACTGGGCGTGGCCGGGCCGGGGCGGTATTCGCTGGATAAGGCGCTGGGCACCTGCCTGCCGCGCTGGCTGTTCATCCCCGGCCTGGCCGGCACGCTCGCCGTGGTCGGCTACGGCATGTACAGCAGCCAGCAACACCAGCAGGCCGATCAGCAGCAGGCGGCGGCTCCCGCCCCTGCCGCGCAGCCGAACGCTGAGCGCCAGGCCGCCGCCGCCGCGCCGACCACGCCGCTGCACGCGGAGGATGCCCCGGTGCTGGAGCAGGTCCACCTGGTCGAGCCGCCCGCCGCCGACCTGGGCTCGCAGCCCAGCTAGGGCCGGCGAGTGGTCAGTGGTCGGTGGTCAGTGGTCAGTGAGTTGGCCGGGGCCTTGTCACTCTGAGCGCAGCGAAGAGTCTCGTCTCCCGCGCCGAGATTCTTCGCTGCGCTCAGAATGACGATGGGGACCTTGTCCCTCTGAGCGCAGCGAAGAGTCTCGTCCGTCGCACTGAGATTGTTCCTGCGCTTGGAATGACGATGGAGGCCTTGTCACTCTGAGCGCAGCGAAGAGTCTCGTCTCGTGCGGATGCCGGGCGGAGATGCTCCCTGCACTCAGAATGACGGGGCGCGATAGGAGGGAGAGGCCCGGATGGATCCGGCAGCGATCACCAAACTCCGGCGCGAGTGGAAGGAAGATGTCGCCAAAAACGGCATCTTCGCCTACGGCACCGTCATCGAGCAGTACCCGCTGGACGGGCGCTATTGCCTGCGCTGCGAAGGCGAGGTGCGCTGGGATGGCCCGCGTCGCTGGCAGTGCCCCGAGTGCGGCGCCATGTCGCCCCCCGACGAACAGCCCGGCGGCGAGCACGCCTAGCCGGTCCCCGGCCCGGACTCTGACGCGCGGCGGGCCGGTTTCAAACCGGCCCCTACATTGCTACCGGGCTTACTCCAGTGCGTGGCGCAGCGCCTCCTCGGTTTCCGGCGACAGCGTGGTATGGTAGAGCGTGCCCTGGAAGGGGCGCAGCGCGGCCATCGTGGCGTCCGCGTCCGCGTCGCCGAACATCAGGAACAGGGCCGAGCCGCCCGGTCGCAGCCCCGCCGTCACGTCGCGGACGAAGCCCTGATCGACGCCCGGCTCGATGGTCTTGCCGACGAGGGCGCCGCCGATGGCCCCCAGCGCGAGACCGGCCAGCGGAAACACGAAAAACAGCACCGCCCCCAGCAACCCGCCGACCAGGGCGCCGGTCTTGGTGCTGCTCTCCAATTCGTTGTCCACATGGACCTTGCCGTCCGGGTCTTTCATGATCACCGCGGCGTCGTCCACATGAATCCGCCTCTGGCGTTCCAGGTTGCTCACCGCGTTGCGAGCCTCGCGGGCCTCGTGCTCCCGGCTAAACGTGATGACCACCAGATTACTCATACCCACACCCCTTTCTCTCCCATGAACCCTGCTGCGCGGTCCGGCGCTACATTACGCATCGGCAGGCGGCGGCATTTGTAGGGGCCGGTTTGAAACCGGCCCGCGCCGCCCCGCAGCGCACCCGGTGCCGGGGTAGCAATAGCACATGCCATACCCCGGCGGGCCGCACCGGCACGACCCGCCACACGTAACCCGGCGCGGCGGGCCGCAGTATAGTAAGCCGGACAACGCCTATTCCGGCGCGGACTCGCGCCCCTGCCGCAGGGAGCCCCGATTCTGCGCTATGCACCAAACAACTATGCCGGACGGAGTTGCGATTCCGCCGATCAGGAGAGAGAAAGACCGTGCATACACCACGCTTCCACACTGGGGCTGGGCGGATGCGCCTGGTGCTGCTCGCGCTGTTGGCGCTTGTGCCCGCGCTCGCCGCCCTTCCGCAGATCGCCGGGGCCGCGCCAGTGCACGCGCCCGCCGCGGGCCAGATTGCTTATGTCAAGGACCGTGACATCTGGCTACTCGACCTGGCGACGCACCAGAACACGCAACTGACCACGGGCGGCTACAGCGATAATCCCGCTTGGTCGCCCGATGGGCGCCTGCTCACCTTCGCCTACCACCGCGCGGGCACCGTGGATCTCTACACCCGCGACATCACCACTCAACTGACCGAGCGCGTGACCACCGACCCCGCCGCCGACATCCTGCCCGCCTACGCGCCCAGCGGCAACCTGTATTTCGTGCGCGTGCTCGTGGAGTGGAAAGGCCCCAACTCGGACAACGGCCCCTTCGCCGGCCACTATGTGGTCGTGCGCCGGACGGTGGACGGCACCGAGCAGGTGGTCTATGACAGCGGCGAAATGACCTGCTACCCGCCCGCCGCGCTCAGCGCGTTCAGCGACAGCAAACTGGCGCTCTCCGAGGTCTGCGGGCTGGGCGTCCACGTGCATGTTATCACCCTGCCCAACCCCGCGCCGTCGGACGACGACATCGGTGGCTATTTCCAGCCGCGGCTCGACGACGGCTACTGCTACCCCGGCCTGCACTCGCAGTACGCCGCCGACGCCCAGTGGGCGCACCATAGCTCGCGCGTGGCCTTCCTGGGCGACGCCGACTGCGCCACGCCCGGCGTGCAGGACTACCGCGACGGCATCTACGTCATCGACCCGCTGGCCGCGCAGCCCACGCCCACCCTGGTAGTGGACGGCCACGGCACCAGGGTCGATTTCCCGGCCTGGTCACCCGACGACCAGTGGCTGGTGTTCCAGCAGAGTGACGGGCTGGCGATCGTGCCGGCGGCGGGCGGCACGCCCCAGGTGGTGGCGGCGCAGGGTACCCAGCCGGCCTGGCGGCCTGCGGCCACGGTCTCCATCCCCGGCATGCCGGTCACGGGCACGGGCGGCGGGTGGCTGTCGCTGCTGCCCCTGCTGGGCGCCGCCCTCCTGATCGGGGCCGGGATGCGACTGCGCCGCGCGGTCGCGGGAGGGGCACGCCGCTAGTTTTGCACCGTTTTCAGCCGCATCGACGTATTACCAGCTAAGACGCACCCGCGCGGGGCCGCGAACTGCAGGACTCGGCCTCCGCGCGGGTGCTATGCTACCGTTACCAAACCCGCAGCGGCGACGGAGCGACCAGCAAGAGAATACGAAGACGGACGCCAGGCGCGTGTGGCGCTACGGTGTGGCGCGCTCGCCGCCGGGCGGCCCTAGCTCCTCCAGGCGCCCGCGGATGGCCGGCAGAGAGATCTTGCCCCCACTGGTCAACACCGCGCCGTTGACGGTCACCAGCGGCAGTTGGGCGTTGGGCGGCAGCGCAGGGCAGGCCGGATCAAACAGATCATAGTAGTCGACGCGCACCGTAGCGCCGAACCGCGTCCGAAGCTGCGCCGCCGTCCACCCGGCCACCTCGCGCCAAGTGTCCTTGACGCCCGCCGCGCAGGCCACCGGGGTCCCCACGATCTGCACAACAATAGGCCCTTCCATCGCTAGCCTCTCCCCTCGGTAGACCCCTATTCTTCGAGCAGGGGGGGTACGCGGCGGGCAATGTTGTCGCGCACCGCGCGGAACGCCTCCAGCACCTGCTCGTCCGTGCCGGTGGCTTTCGCGGGATCGGGGAAACCGAGGTGGACGCGCTTGCCCTGGCCCAGCCACACCGGGCAGTTCTCGGCGGCATCATCGCACACGGTGACCACCAGATCGAACGGCACCCCCCGGAACTCGTCGGCGCCCTTGGAGCGGCCGGTATGGGCGATGCCGATCTCCTGCAAGGCGCGGATGGCGGCGGGATGCACGGCGCCGGTAGGCCGGGTGCCCGCGCTGACCGCCTCCCACTCGGCGCCCAGGCGGGCGTTGACAATCGCTTCGGCCATCTGCGAACGGGCCGAATTACCGGTGCATAGGAACAGGACTTTCCGTTTCATGCGGCACCTCCCGATTGGGCCGCGCCCACCAGCGCGGGTACACGTTGGGGTGCGGCCTCGCCGTACAACGCCTCGCCAAGTTGCGCCAGCAGATCCAGCCCCTTTATCTCGTAGGGCAGCAGCGGTATTCGCAGCACCGGCACAGAGAAGCGTTCTCCGATCTCAGCCAGATACTTCTGCTGCATCGCCCGGCGCGTCCGGCTGAAGGGCGTCGTGCCGGCGTCCGCCGGGAGCACCTGGTTCGCCACCGCCAGGGCCGGGGTGATACCGGCAGTGCGCAGCTCCTCGGCAGCACGATACGCCTCTACGACCGGCGTCGACTCCGGATACATGACGTAGGCGAACGTGCTTTGCTCCGGATCCCGCAGGCGCTCGATCACCCGGCTGAAACGCGCCTTGGCGATGTCGTCCGCGGCGGTGCTGTCCACCGAGGTGTAGACTTTGATGTCGATCTGCTTGCTCCAATCGACGGGCAGTTCCAGCAGCCGCAGCGTATGGCCGGTGGGGGCCGTATCGAACACAGTCACCTGCCAGTCGTCCTGCGCGGCATATTCGATGAATTTATCGAAAGCGGCCATCTCCTCTGTGCAGGGGGAGTCCAGTTCTTCGGCCATCGCCCGGATGCTCGCCTCGATCAGAGCGAGCGCCGCCTGCGGACGAGCATCGCCGGGCGGCGGGTGAGCCGCGACTGGCCGGCGAAGTGCGCCTGGTAGAGCGCGAACTGCGCGTTGGCGAGCGAGGCGTAGCGGTCGGCCTGCTCCTCGGCGGTGCCCGAGACCTGGGCCTTCTTGACCTCGGTCTCCTC
>CBJNAR010000380.1:0-4817 GCA_966434075.1 uncultured bacterium | reverse complement strand
CATCCCCCCCGACAAGCACCGCGTCATCTTCGAAGCGTTCCAGCAAGCCGACGCCACGACCAGCCGCCGCTACGGCGGCACGGGGCTGGGCCTGTCGATCAGCCGCGAGATCGCCCACCTGCTGGGCGGGGAAATCCGGCTGGTGAGCAAGCCCGGCGAGGGGAGCACGTTCACGCTCTACCTGCCGCAGGCCTATCCTGGCTCGCGCGCCATCGGCGGCAACGGCGCCGAGCCCACCGCCGCGGAGGAGCACACCGAGTCCGCCCCGGCCCGCGGTGGCCGGCGGGCGGCGCGGGGCCGCGCGGCGCGCGGCGCGAACGGCGGCACCTCCGCCGGCACCGCCGTGGCCGCGGATACGCCGATGTTCGAGGAGAGCGAGGTGCCCGACGACCGCCATAACATCGGCGAGGGCGACCGGGTGCTGCTGATCGTGGAGGACGACCCGCACTTCGCGCGCACCCTCTTGGCGATGGCCCGCGAGAAGGGCTTCAAGGGCCTCGTTGCGCTCTACGGCGAGACGGCGCTGATGCTGGCGCGCGAGTTCCAGCCCGACGCGATCACGCTCGACATCGCCCTACCGCTCATGGACGGTTGGACGGTGCTCGACCGCTTGAAGCACGACCCGGTGACACGACATATCCCTGTGCATATCATCACAGGCTCGGAGGAACCGGCGCGCGGACTGCGCCAGGGCGCCATCGCCTATCTGCAGAAGCCCGTCACCGAGCCGCGGCTCAGCGAGGCGCTGGGCAACATCAAGGGCTTTGTCGAGCGCCCGGTCAAGAACCTGCTGGTGGTGGAGGACGACGACGTGCAGCGCCAGAGCATCGTCGAGCTCATCGGCAACCGCGATGTGCATACCACCGCCGTGGGCACCGGCGCGGACGCGCTGGCGGCGCTGCAAAGCACGCAGTTCGATTGCCTGGTGCTCGACCTGGTGCTGCCCGACATGACCGGCTTCGCGCTGATCGAAAAGATCAAGAAGGACCTCGGCCTCACCGCCCTGCCCATCGTGATCTACACCGGCAAAGACCTGACCCGCCAGGAGGAGACGCAACTGCGCCGCCTCTCGGACACGATCATCGTCAAGGACGTGAACTCGCCGGAGCGCCTGCTGGACGAGACGGCGCTGTTCCTCCACCGGGTGGAGGCCAACCTGCCCGAAGCCAAGCGCCAGATCCTGGCCGAACTCCACCAGAAGGACCCCGCGCTGACCGGCAAGAAGCTGCTCATCGTGGACGACGACATCCGCAATATCTTCGCGCTGACCAGCCTGCTGGAGCGCTACGACATGGAGGTGCTCTACGCCGAAAACGGCAAGGACGGCATCAAGCTGCTGCAAACCACGCCCGGCATCGACGTGGTGCTGATGGACGTGATGATGCCCGAGATGGACGGTTACGCGACGATGCAGGCCATCCGCAAGATGAAGAAATACCGCGAACTGCCCATTATCGCGCTCACGGCGAAGGCGATGAAGGGCGACCGCGAACGCTGCATCGAAGCGGGCGCCTCGGACTACGTGCCCAAGCCGGTCGACCCGGCGCAGTTGCTGTCGCTGCTGCGCGTCTGGCTGTACCGCTAGGCCCGCCATGACCACGACCCGCGCGCCGGAGGACCTGGAGGGCCTGGAGATCCAGTTGCTGCTGGAGGGCGTCTACCAGCATTACGGCTACGACTACCGCCAGTATGCCCCGGCCTCGCTGCGGCGCCGCATCGCCGGCGCCGTGCAGGCCGAGGGGCTGCAAACGGTGTCGGGCTTGCAGGAACGGGTGCTGCACGATCCCGCGTGCATGGAGCGGCTGCTGCTGGCGCTGTCGGTCAACGTCAGCGCCATGTTCCGCGACCCCAGCTTCTACCTGGCCTTCCGGCAGCGGGTGGTGCCGCTGCTGCGCACCTACCCGTCCATCGACATCTGGCACGCCGGGTGTTCGAGCGGGGAAGAGGTCTACTCGATGGCGATCCTGCTGGAAGAAGAAGGGCTGGCCGGGCGCTGCCGCCTCTACGCCACCGATGTCAACGAGGCGGTGTTGCGCAAGGCCCGCGCCGGCATCTTCCCGCTGGAGTTCCTGAAGGACTGGACCAACAACTACCTGGAGGCGGGCGGCACACGCGCCTTCTCCGACTACTATACCGCGGGCTACGGCAGCGCGATTTTCCGCGCCGGCCTGCGCGACAATATCGTCTTTGCCCAGCACAACCTGGTTACGGACGGCGCTTTCCAGCAGTTCCACGTGATCTGGTGCCGCAACGTGACCATCTACTTTACGCGCCCCTTGCAGCGGCGCGTTCACGGCCTGCTCTACGACAGCCTGATCCGCCTGGGCGTGCTGGGGCTGGGCAGCCAGGAGTCAATCGACGGCACGCCCCATGCGGCAGCCTATGAACCGCTGGCCGGACGGGAAAAGCTCTACCGGAAGGTACGCTGATGGCCTATGCCCTGGTCGTCGTGGGGGCGTCGCTGGGCGGGATGCGCGCCCTGCAAACGGTGCTGGAGGGCTTGCCCGCCGCGTTTGCCGCGCCGGTGGTCGTGGTGCAACACTGCGGCCCCGGCCACGACAGCGTGCGCCGGGCGCAGTTGCGCGAGTTCAGCGCGCTGCCTGTCGCCACGGCGGAGGATAAGATGGACCTGTTGCCGGGCCGCGTCTACGTGGCCCCCGCCGACTATCATCTGCTGGTGGAGGCCGGGAGTCTGGCGCTGTCCACCGATGCGCCGGTGGGCCATTCACGCCCATCGATTGACGTGTTGTTCGAGTCGGCGGCGGTGGCCTATGGCGCGGGCGTGGTCGGCGTGATCCTCACCGGGGCGAACGCCGACGGGACCCGCGGCGCCGCCGCGATCAAGGCGCGCGGCGGCCTGGTGCTGGCCCAGGAACCCGCCACGGCGGAGGGAGGAGTCATGCCGTCCGCCGCGATCCGCGCGGGCGTGGTAGAGACCGTGCTGCCGCTGGCCGCCATCGCCGATTACCTGGCCGGGCTGGCCTACGGGCGCTGAGAGGATGCTCATGCAAGCCGAATCCGACGTTAACATCCTCCTGGTGGATGATCATCCCGAAAATCTGGTCGCGCTGGAGGCGATCCTGGCCGGCGCGGGCGCCAACCTGGTGCGCGCCGGGTCGGGCCGGGAGGCGCTGAAGGCCGTCTTGCAGCACGACTTCGCCGTGATCCTGCTCGACGTGCAGATGCCGGATATGGACGGCTTCGAGGTGGCTACGCTGATCCGCGCCCGCACCAAGTCGCGCAGCACGCCGATCATCTTCCTGACCGCGTTCAATACCAGCGACACACACGTGTTCCAGGGTTACGCGCTGGGCGCGGTCGATTACCTGTTCAAGCCCTTTGTGCCCGAGGTGCTGCGCTCGAAGGTGCAGGTCTTTGTCGAGTTGTTCAAGCAGACGCAGGAGATCGAGCGCCAACTGATCGAGACGCAGCGGCTCAACCAGGAACTGGACGAGCGCAACCGCGCCATTACCGCCCTGCACCACAACATCACCGAACTGGCGACCGCCGAGGCCGCGCTGCGCCGCGAAGTGTTGCAGTGGCAGCAGGCCGAGGAGACGCTGCGCCTGGCGATGGAGGCCATCGGGCGCGAGATGCAGGCCAAGAGTGAGTTCCTATCGGGCGTCAGCCACGAGCTCCGCACGCCGCTGACCGCCGTGCTGGGCTACGCCGCGCTGCTCGGCAAGACCGACCTGGCGCCCAAGCAGCGCAAATACGTGGAGTCGATCACCACGGCGGGGCGGCACCTGCTGGAGTTGATCGACGAGGTGCTGGACATCACCCGCCTGGAGGTGGACCGGCTGACTATCGCCCTGGAGCCGGTGGCCCTGCGCCCCGCCTTCGACGTGGTGCGCTACATGATCGTGCCGCTGGCCGGGCAGCGCCATGTGCAACTGGTGGACAGCCTGCCACGGGATCGCGACGTGTACGTGCAGGCCGACGCGCAACGGCTCAAGCAGGTGCTGCTCAACCTGCTGTCCAACGCGGTCAAGTACAACCGCAGCGGGGGCCGCGTCACCGTCACCTGCGAGGACGCGCCCGACGCCCGCGTGCGCATCTGCATCGCCGACACCGGCACCGGCATTCCCGCCGACAAGCTCGACCGCCTGTTCACGGCGTTCGATCGCCTGGGCGCCGAGCACAGCGGCGTCGAAGGCACGGGCCTGGGGCTGGCCCTCTGTAAGCGCCTGGTCGAAGCGATGGGCGGCGCCATCGGCGTCGACAGCGTGGTGGACGAGGGCAGCACCTTCTGGGTCGAACTCCCCGTCGCGGACCCCGCCGCCGCCCCCGAACCGGTGCAGACCGGCGCGGCGGGCGGCTCGGACGCGGGCGGGTGATATACTTACGCTTTACTTTGTTGTTACGCGTTCCAGCGAATTTGCCATCGGCACCAACTTACTTCTGAGTTGAGACATATTGGACGGCAGATACATGAGAATCCGCGTACCTTCACGGTCGAAGATTAAGATATAGGCGTGGTCGCGACTGTAGAGGCGACCCTGCAAGTTGCCGATGTGAACTGCTGTGCCGGCTCCCCAATCGGGCGCGCTCAGGCTTTGGGCAGACGGCGGACCCTGTGCAATGACCACCGCCGCGTTGTTATGATAAATAAACGTCTGGGCAATGACGCCCTGCGACGCTACATAGAAGGGGAGTCCCGGCACTAGTGAATCTGGGTAGACCGTGGCCTGGAACACCGAGGTCGAGACTCGGGGGGCCGCACCTTGCCATCCCACATTGACTTCCTCCGCAGTAGCTGGACGCATATCAGCGACGATCGCTGTGGGCGGAGGTTGGAATGCGAAGATATCGTCCGG
>CBJNAR010000379.1:0-4817 GCA_966434075.1 uncultured bacterium | reverse complement strand
TTCCGTGACCCCGGCGCCGGGCGGCAAAGTCGACCTGCCCCTCACGCTGGCGCCCGGCGAGCACCTGCTGACCCTGGCCTCGGTGGAACCGGCGCTGGAGCCGCCCGGCGACAAGCGTCACCTCAGCCTGGGCTATCACGCCCTGACCCTCACCCGCCGTTAAGCGATATTGACCTTTTTTTGACCTGCCAATCAGGCCGGCCATACCGCGCCGGCCCCACCCTGCCTGCAACCTTGGATACAGCCGCCCGTTATGCTTAAGGGGTGCGGTAGAGAGGCGCGCGCCGGGGCTGCGCGCATGGGTGAGGAGTAGCGGGCAGCACAGGGCGCAGGCGACCGGGCCACCACCGGGGGCGCGGCTCGGCACGAGGTGCTACCCTCGTGGTGCAGCGACCGAATCGGACCCGCCGCGGGCCTGCACGCATTCAGGACGCTGTTCAGGCGCTTTGTGCGGTTTGACAGGCTCTAACGGCGTTGAGTATACTAAGCGGTGTATGCCTTCAGGCCGCCTGTTGTGAGAAGTGTTCCGGTGAACCGCGGTGGGGGGAGTGCCGCGGCGCAACTCCTTGGGAACAGGCGATGATACCTGGCGCGGGCCGGCGGCTACCGGGCACGCGCGGCATACCGGCTTCATGACGGCGTGTAGCCCGCTACGTCTCGCCCCCATTCGCGGCCTGCGCATTGCGGCCGGCGTATTATTCAAATCCACCGTTTTCCGGTGTTGTCTTATGCGTTGTAGCCGTCGTGTCGCGGGGACGGTGGATTGGTCTCGGCCCGGAACCGCCGGGTCGGAAACGATATGAAGGGAGAACAGGTTTTCATGAAAAAATGGCAAATTGCCTCCCTGGCCGCCGCCGTGGCGGTCGCCTCGGTCGGGGCAGTCGGTGCCTCCTTCTCAGGGGCACCGCATGCCGACGGGCCGGTCGTGGTCGTGCCCAGCACCGTCGTCGTCGCCAATCCCAACTGGCAGCCCAGCGGGGCCGGCCCTGCCCGCCCGGCGCCTGTCCCCGTGGCCCCCGCCCTGCCGGTGGCCTCCGGCCCCGTCCTCTTCCAGGCCGACTTCGCTTCCGCCGACCCCGCCGCCTGGCATGCGCCCCTCCTGCGCGACTCCGACCTCGCCCCCGCCTGGACCGTCCGCGACGGCGTCCTCCAGCAGAGCGGCGATGAGGCCCTCAACACTCGCAACGACGAGGCCTACTACCTCACCGGCGCCGCCAACTGGTCCGATCTGGTCCTCGACGCCGATGTCTTCGCCACCAGCGGAGAAGGCGCCGGCCTGGTCTGGAACGTCCAGGGCGACAACTTCTACCGCGTCCAACTCTTCCCCGCCCTGCCTAACAACGCCCCCAAGGCTCGTCTCGAACTCGTCCAGGGCGGCCAGGTGACGGTGCTGGCCGAGGCTGATCCCGCCGCCTATGCCGGCTATCCCTTCGACGGCTGGCAGCAGGTGCGCGTGGTCAGCAGCGCCGGCCACCAGCAGGTCTGGGTCAATGGGCAGGCGTTATTTGATGTCACCAACAGCGAGTTGAGCAGCGGGCAGGTGGGGCTGTATGCCTGGGCCGACAGCGGCACCCGCTTCGACAATGTCCGCGTGCAGCGCGCGGTCGTGCGCTAGCCGAGAGGAGATCTGCTTTCCATGAAACGAGTTTTCGCGATAGCCGCGAGCCTCCTGTCCATGCTCACTGTGGCCGGCGCAAGCTTCGCTGGATTCCCGGCGGCGGCGGGGAATCCAGCGGCCCCGGCCGCTCCGGCCGTGTTCTCGGCGCCGGTCAATGTCTCGCAATCCGGGGGCGCGGGCGCCAAAGGTTCCTGGATCGGCGCAGGCACCGACGGCACCGCTGATGTCGCTTACGCCGGTTCCGACAACACCACCACGACAATAGCCCAGAACCAGGTCTTCGCCGGCCCCTTCAGCCAGAATAATGTTGACGGCAGTTCCAACTGGGTCGGCAACATGAAGGTCAAGCACGATAATCTGGGCCGCGTGCATGCCGCCTGGTACCATAACCAGGGCACCAACACCGTGATTTATTATGGCGTGCGCGACCCCGGCCAGGCCAACTGGCGTGTGGGCGCGATCCCCGGCACCGTTACCGGACCGAGCACCAATGGCGGGTATAAGGTCGTCGATCTGGCCGTCACCCCCGACGGCAAGGTCTGGGTGCTCTTCTCACGCAACGGCATCGGGGCCAAGGTTGTCCATTCCGACGATACTATCAACTGGTCCGCCGTCGAGGACGTGCCGGGTCCGTTCTCTACGACCGCGTCGGACTTCGCGATTGGCGTCACCACGAACCAGACCATCATCGTGGGTTGGTTCGATCGCGGGTCTACCGACATCATGACCCGCATGCGCCCACTCGGCGGCGCCTGGGGCGACATCACCGACATTTCGGCACGGCCCAACCGTGCCCAGGCCTATACGCCCCACTTCGCGGGCTCGCCGGATGGCGGACTGCGGGTGATCTGGAATGAAGTGGACCCGAACAACACCGTCTGCGAAGGCCGCGGCTGCCGCGACGTATGGTACCGCGAATGGTCGCCGGTCACGGGCTGGAGTCCCAACCTGGTGCAACTCTTCAGTACGCCCGGCGAAACCAACGACTATGGGATTGCGGTCGACAACACCGGCGAATCCTATATCACCTTCGACGACGATTCGCACCGGCCCTCCAAGGACGTCACCACCTACTACATCCACGGCCGTGGCACGACGTTCAGCACACCGGAACTGGTCTTTCCTAGCTCGTGGGGCCTCGCGGTCGTCCGCCACCCGGATATCGACGTGAACGGCGGCTATGCCCACATCGCGGCGAACAGCAACGTGTCCGGCTCCTATGAGAACTACTACGCCTACACCCAGGCCCTCGGCGGCAGCATCACGCCGTTGCCCACCGCGACGAACACGCCGCATGCCTGCATCCCCGGCCAGTTCGACGACGTGCCGCCTGCCAATCCGTTCTATCGCTACATCACCGACCTGGTGACGCGCGGCGCCATCTCCGGCTACAGCGACTGCACCTTCCGCTGGGAGAACAACATCACCCGCGGCCAGACGGCCAAGGTGATCATGCTCGCCAACAGCGACAAGTACCAGATCATCAACCCGCCGATGGAGAGCTTCGAGGACGTGCCCTACGGCTCGACCTTCTACACCTACATCGAGACGGCCTATCGTAACGGGATCATCAGCGGCTATGACTGCGGCGGCGTCGGCGAACCCTGCGACGCGCAGAACCGGCCCTACTTCCGGCCCAACAACCAGGTCACGCGCGGCCAGTTGTCCAAGATGGCGAGCCTGGCCCGCCAGTGGACGCTGCTGAACCCCACCACGCCGACCTTTACCGACGTGCCGCAGGCCAACCCGTTCTATAAGGAAGTCGAGACGGCCTACGCCCACGGCATCATCAGCGGCTACAACTGCGGCGCGCCGCCGGCGGGCGTCTGCGACGCGCAGCACCGGCCCTACTTCATCCCGTTCGGCACCGCCACCCGCGGCCAGGCCTCGAAGATCATCGACCTGTCGCTCTACTCCGGCGACATTACGCCGACGCCGGTGCCGCCGACCGCGACCGCCACAGCCACGGCGACCAGCGTGCCGCCGACCGCGACCGTGACAGGCACCCCGCCCACCGCGACGAGCGTGCCGCCCACGGCGACGGAAACCAGCGTGCCGCCCACGGCGACCACGACCAGTGCGCCGGCCACCGCGACCGCGACGGAGCTTCCCGCCACGGCCACCTCGACCCCGATGGTGAACGTGCGCTAAGCAGGTCCGCCCCGCGCGGGCATCCCGCGGTACTCACCGCCCGACAGGCCGGAGCAAATGCTCCGGCCTGTTTGGTCTAATACCCGTGTAGAATCAACACAGAGATGTACACAACGGTGCTATGATATAATAGGTTGAGATTCGATTGGGTTTCCTGCCCACAGCGGGGATCCCTTTGCCGGCCGTAAGTTACTCGCGGAGGGCGACGAACGAACCATGGCCTTTGCCGAAACCCGCTACGAACATGTCGTGCTGGATGACACACAGACGGCTTACATCGCTGGCACCTCGATGAAGGTCATCGAGGTGGTTAGCGCTTGGCGTGCCTACGGGTGGAGTCCCGAAGAACTCCATTTCCAGTATCCCCAGTTGTCTCTTGGCCAGATCCACTCCGCGCTTGCCTATTACTGGGACCATCAAGCCGCGCTCGATACCGCCATCGACAGCCAACTTGCCGAGGCGGATGCGTTGCGCCGTAGCACACCTGCCGTGCTGCTGGCCGGTCGCGTGCGCCGCCACTCCTGATTGCGCTCCCGTTAGGCACATTGACATAAACTACTTAGAAGTGCTATAATTTCCGTCAGAATCTCGTCCGCGAGATTGATGGCCTTCCCGGTTCTTCGCCCGCGCGGGACGGCGCTCCGTCGGTGTGGGCCGCTCCCATGGTGACAGCGCAGGGCACCGTCGTTTCCCGATACATCATACCCACCATCCACCCACTGTAGGGCGCGCCATATGCGCGTGCCATGGCACGCAAGGCAAGAAATCCCGAGAGGAGTACCTAATGAAGAGATGGCAAATTGCCACCGTGGGCGTGGCGCTGGCCGTTGCCTCCGTGGGCGTTGCCGGGGCCTCGTTCACCGGCTCGCCGCACCCGGACGGCCCGGTCGTGGTTGTACCCGGCACCGTCGTCGTCGCCAATCCCAACTGGCAGCCCAGCGGCCCCGGCCCCGCCCGCCCGGCGCCTGTCCCCGTGGCCCCCGCCCTGCCGGCGGCCTCCGGCCCCGTCCTCTTCCAGGCCGACTTCGCTTCCGCCGACCCCGCCGCC